>JABDQY010000167.1 GCA_013042025.1 Bacteroidia bacterium | reverse complement strand
AAAATTGTAAAACTAATATCAAGTGTGGATTCAAATGATGAGGAAACTACAGTCTTGAAAGATATGTATTCCGCTTTAATTATGGAATATGTGGCAATTGGTAATTATGATCAAGCGATTAAAATGCAATTGAACTATAATCACTTGAAACAAATCGAGAATCAGAAGAACCAACAATTAGCATTTGAAGCAAAATCGGAGGTATTAGAATCGGAAGATAGGCTAGAAAACTACAAAGTTTTGGCTAAGCAAAGGGAGTTAAACAAGATTGAAATTGAACAACTATCTGCAAGAAATGAAACGCTAAAAAGGGCAAGTATTGGAATTGGAATCGTACTTTCACTTTTTGCATTGGTGGTGTATACAAACCGAAAAGGATCTATTAATGCAGATGGATATGGGAAGGAATTACTCTCTATAAATAAGGATTTAAAATCTTCACTAGATGAAAAGGATTCACTTCTACGTGAGATTCACCATAGGGTTAAAAACAATCTTCAGCTTATTTCAAGTATTTTGAGTTTGGAACAGGGTCTTGGACAAACAAAATCTATAGAAGAAAGCATTAGTGATACAAGTTCTAAGATCAAGTCAATGGCATTGATTCATGAATTGTTCTATGATCAGAACACTGATGAAAGTATTAATTTAAAGGAGTATTGTAGCAGACTTGTACAGCTTATTTCTGAAAGCTATAATTCAAAGGCAAGTAGTGTGAATGTTAATGTGCAGTGTGAAGATATTTTTCTCGAAATGGATAAGGTAACACCGTTAGGATTAATCATTAACGAATGCATTTCTAATTCATTAAAGTATGCGTACGAGGTTTCTGAAGGTGTTGTTGATGTTAGTATAGTTCAAAAGTCGGATGAAATTATAGTGATAATTCAAGACTATGGAAAGGGACTAAACAAGGATTTTAATCTTGATGAGATAAAATCTTTGGGAATAAAACTCATAAAACGATTAACGGAAAAACAACTACACGGAAGTTATAGAATTGAAAATAAGGAGAATGGGGGAGTATTAAATGAAGTTAAATTTAAGATAGAATGAAAAAAAGAATCCTAATTGTAGAAGATGAAGTAGCCATAGCCATGGATTTAGAAATGAATCTCGAGATATTGGGCTATGATGTTTGTGGTCATGCAGTTTCATTTCAAGAGGCGATTGAGTTATACACTGAGACACAACCTGATTTAGTTTTAATGGACATTAATCTTCATGGAGATAAATCAGGAATAGATGTTTCCCTTTGGATTAAGGAACGTGCCAACACACCAATTATATTCCTAACGGCTTTTAATGATGATTCTACCTTTAAGAATGCTGTAGAGAGTGAACCATACGGTTATATAGTAAAGCCTTTTACTTCGGAAGAACTAAGAAATCATATCGCAATCGCATTGAAAAAATCAGAAAACATCTTAAGTCCAATTGAATACCTAAAAGAAATTTTCGATGATTATAAATCAGAGGTTGTAGCACTAACGGCTTTAAATGAACCCAAATATGCAAATAAAATATATCTACAGAAGTATTCCTTAAGTGAATTTGACTGGGAAGCTATAGCATCAAATGAGACAAATGATGCATCATCTTTAAATATCGAAACATATAGTTTAAACTTTCCTTCTTTGAAGAAGCTCATAATGTTTGGGAAGGCAAATGACTCAGAATGGGGAAACACAAAAGGAAATAAATTTCTTTTTATAAAAGATAAACGAATGTATTCACGCGTTCTCTTTACTGAGATTTTATGGCTTGAAGCATTGGATAATTACACAACCATCTACACCACCACAGGCAAGCACACTGTTTTGGGATACCTTAGTGAATTTGAGAATAAACTTGATTCAAACTTTGTAAGAGTGCATCGCTCCTATATTGTTTCACTAGATAAGATCAAGAAAATTGAAGATTTACATGTTGTTTTTGATGAGAAAAAAGTACCTATTAGCCGTGCAAGAAAAGAAGAACTTTTAAATCGACTTAGGACATAATAGCTATGTTGGAGAATGAAATTATCGTTTTTTTTGACGGCTATTGCAATCTTTGTAATCGGTCTGTAGACTTCATTATAAGAAAAGAAAAAAGAGACATTTTGAAATTTGCTTCATTGCAATCTTCGATAGCTGACAAATTGATTAACATAAATGAGTTCGAAACAATAGGAGATAGCATAGTGGTTTATAATGAAGGCAAAGTATTAGCTTATTCAGATGCAGCATTGTTTGTCTCTCGATTTTTAAACTGGCCTTATAACCTAATTCAATATTCTAGGTTTATACCTAAAGCATTTAGAGATAAAGCATATAAATTTATTGCTAAGAATAGATACAACTGGTTTGGTAAAAAGGAAACATGCAGGCTTATTACAGACAAAGAAAAAGGCAAGTTTTTAGGCTAGTTTGTTAGCTAACTGGCCACAAGCTGCATCAATATCTTTCCCTCTACTTCTTCTAATATTCACAATTACCTTTCTGTCTTCAAGATATTTGGCAAAATTCTCGATTTTTTCGGTTGAGCTAGATTGAAATTCAGCCAAATCTATAGGGTTATATTCTATTAAATTAACCTTGCATTTTATTTGATTTGCGAATTGAACTAATTCATCTGCTTCAATGCTATCATCGTTAATGTCATTAATTACACAATATTCCAATGTAACCCGAGTTCCTGTTTTGGAATAAAAATAGTTGAGAGCATCTATAAGGTCTTCAAGAGAATTGGAGTCATTAATTGGCATAATTTTACTCCTACTTTCATTGTTCGCCGAATGTAGAGAGAGGGCAAGGTTAAATTTAGCATTGTCATCACCTAGTTTTTTAATCATTTTAGCAATACCGGCTGTAGAGAGTGTAATTCGTTGAGGCGACATTCCTAAACCTTCTGGTGATGTAATTTTGGAGATACCCTCCATAACATTAGCGTAATTCAATAAAGGTTCTCCCATTCCCATTAATACGATGTTTGAGAGATTTAATCCATATGCTTTTTGGGATTCGGATTTAAGCAATGCAACTTGATCATAGATTTCATCGGCTCGAAGGTTCCTTTCTCGTTTTAGAAACCCTGTTGCACAGAAAGTACAACTCAAACTGCAGCCCACTTGAGAACTAATACATGCTGTTACTCTATCTTTTGTAGGAATAAGAACACCTTCTACTAGAAACCCATCATTCAGCCGAAACGCAAACTTAATTGTACCGTCTTTACTTTGTTGCGAATTTGCGATTGAAACGCAATTTATTTCAAAATTGGAATTTAGTGTTTTGCGAAAGTCTTTTGATAGATTGGTCATTTCATCAAATGAACGGGCACTTTTTAACCAAAGCCATTCCCATAGTTGTTTAGCTCTAAAGGGCTTGACTTCAAGTTTGCTGCAAACCTCCATCAACTCATCTTTTGAAAATTGTCTAATGTCTTCCAATAGTGCAAAAATAAAAAAGCCCCGCCCGAAGGCGAGGCATTTAAAATATTTTATGAATACGAATTAATCAAAATCCTGATTAGTTCCCATATCTGTTCTTTGTACATTGTACATAAACGATGTAGAAGCAGCAGGGTTAGCTAAGTTAGTAGTTGCTTCAGAAATAAATGCAACAACATCTAAATCGTCACCAATACCAGCAACATCAGCTGTAAAATTGAAAGTAGAAAGAGTTCCACCTTTAACTTGATCAGCAGTAAGTTCGTCACCTAAAGCAGCAGTTAAAACATTTCTAACCACATTTGTGTGCTCGTATCCTACAATTGGATCACCTTTACCAAAGTATGCATGACCTGAAGTAGTATTGTAAGCATTTCTTTGGTCATAACCTGTACCAGTTTGATCAACTACATCTTCAATAATTAATACAGTTAAGAAATAATTACCAGCAGGCATATCTTCTTTACCAATACCAAGCTTCACAGCAATATCTAAAGTAGTACCATTTTTGTTAGATGCGTCAATAGCTAAACCACATTTAGCTTCTTGAGCTAAAACTTGATTTACAGTTGCTTCCCAACCTGATCTACTTACTGCAACACCACCAACTCTATTAACCATACCAGTTGGGTATCCAGCCGCATATTTTGCATCAATTGCATCATCATAGATGTTATCCATATAATCTGCATAAGTACTTGTTCTGTGATAAACAGCAGAAGAGAAATTTTCTCCAACTTTAGCTCTAATATTTTCGAAATAAACTTTCCCATCTGGGCAGTATGGACACCATGTTCCACTAAAATACTCTAAAAATGATTTTTGAGTATATGTTTCAGGAGCAGCTGAGCTTCCATCACCAGGAGTCGTTCCAGTTGTGTCGTCAGAACATCCAACGAATACAAATGCTGCTAAAATTGCTAGTAAAAATAATTTTTTCATTTTCTAATTGTTATATAAATTTAGGATTTCAAATATAGTTAATCTTTAAACAATATATCTTATTCACAAAAAAATGACAGAAAGGTATTAAACTACCGAATTAACTAGTAACCAATCCCTTGAATTTCTAACCTCGGTTTCTCAGATTTGATGCACGTACCAATTACTTTCGCTTCAATGTTATACTTAGCTGCAATATCAATTAGTTCAGAAGCACTTGAAGCGGGACAATAGATTTCCAAACGATGACCCATATTAAATACCTCGTACATTTCTTTTTCTGAAGTTTCGGTAGTTTCCTGTATGGTTTTAAACAAAGGAGGAATACTTAGCATGTCCGTTTTATTAATAAAAAGAGACTTATCTAAAAACTTCATTACTTTAGTTTGAGCACCACCAGTACAATGAATAATCCCATTAATTGTGGATTTTAAGCTATTGTTGGAAAATATTTCTTTTAAGATTGGAGCATAAGTTCTGGTTGGAGATAGCAATGCCTTACCTATGTCTAAAGGAGTATCTTTTAAAGAATCTGTTAATTTAAACTTTCCAGAATAAATATATTCTTCATCTGTATTGTTATCAAAGGTTTCGGGATATTTTGCATAATATGAATGGTCAAGCAGATCGTGTCTCCCCGAGGTGAGCCCGTTTGAGCCAATACCGGAGTTGTATGAAGTCTCATATGTTGCTTGTCCAGAAGAAGAAAAGGCAACAATAACGTCTTGGTCTTGAATATCAACCTCAAGTATGTTCTCAATTTTGGGTCTACAAGCTACTGTACTATCAACAATTAAGGTTTTCACTAAATCGCCAACGTCTGCTGTTTCACCTCCAGTGAATTTAATATCAACCCCAAATTGAGCTAGATTATCAATGCACTCCTCAAATCCCTCAATTATTTCCTTAATAACTTCACCAGGAATTAGATGCTTATTTCGTCCTATTGTGTTTGAAAGTAAAAACGGCCCTGTAGCACCCGTGCAAATAATGTCATCTAAGTTCATTACTATAGCATCTTGGGCAATGCCACGCCATACTGAAACATCTCCAGTCTCTTTCCAATATAGATAAGCTAAAGATGATTTTGTTCCTGCACCATCTGCATGTACAATATTACAATAGTCTTTATCTCCACCGATTACATCCTCAACTATTTTACAAAATGCATTTGGAAAAATTCCTTTATCTACGTTGGATATGGCCTTGTGTACGTCTTCTTTTTGCGACGAAACTCCTCTTTTCTCGTATCTGCTCAAATTTCTAATATTGAAATTAATCTTCGTCTTTGAGTAACCAGATTTTGTCGTCTTTGATCTCAAAATCTACATACTCTTTATCAAATATATTGAAACCTAAAACGGCTTGTCTGCTTGTTGTAATCATTTTACATTTCACTTTGGTGTAAACCTTGTCCTCAATTTTCAGTTCTGGAATTGTGAATGACGTACTAAACACCTTAACACCGTTTGGCAGTTTTATCTTTTGATTTGAATTCCTAAAGTCATCAACCGTTATTGTCTTATTATCTAACAATTGAACAACCATTTCTTGCGGAATTAAAGTTCTTCTTTCTTCACCATTGTACATAAATTTAACTTTTTTACGACCAAGGTAGCCATATATATAGTACTTGTCTCTTGATTTTTGTAATGGAATGAAATCATATTTAGCTAAAAGTTCTTGCTCTTCTTTTTGAACTAATAGCATACTATCTTCCATTTCACGAGCTCTTAAGAAGCTATCAATGTTACCTTTAGTTTCTATTAAGTACGCTCGTTGTTTTTCAAGTAAATAAGGACTGTATATTGAGCCTTTTCCATCTAAAGCTTGGTCATTTCTCATTTTATAATCCACACCAATAGATAAGACATCGAAGTTACAATTAACTACTTTTACTGTTGTTCTTCTATTTTTTTGATGCTCTTCTTCTGTACAAGGAGTAACATCGGCACCCTCACATGAACAATGATTTACTAATTGAGATTCTCCATAACCTCTAGCTTCTAATCTAAAAGGATTTAATCTTCCTTTTTCAATTAAGTATGCTATTGCAGAATCTGCTCTTCGTTGAGAAAGTTCACGGTTATATTCATAACTTGCTCTACAGTCTGTATGTGAACCAAGTTCAACAGCCATTCTCGGATATTTTTGTAAAGTATTAATCAAATCATCCAAAATAGGTTTAGCATCAGATCTAATAAATGCTTTGTCTAAATCGTAGTAAATTGGAAGAACAAACACATCATTACATGTGTTTTTCATACAAAAATCTTTTATATGCTGACAATCAATAGAGTTCTCAACTCCCATTGTAGAAACATATTGAGGTTTAGCATCATAGTAATATGCAGAACGTTTTGATACTTCAATTGTGTATTCTGTATTAATAGTGATACTGGTTTCGTAATATCCTTTATCGTCTGTCCTAAGTCTAATTTTATTTGAATCTATATTGTTGCTAATTAATACAAGAGCATCAACAATGGCTGTTCCACTATCACAATCCGTTACTTGACCTTTTAAAGTACACACAATGGGTTCCATGTTGAACTCATAAATATCATCTTGATTTTTCTTTCTATTTGAGGTGAAAAACCCGTGTTCCTTAGTAGGTTCCATGATTATTCCAAAATCATCTCCTTGAGAATTAATGGGGCTCTTCATGTTTCTAGGAACGTTCCAGTCAGTTGGACCATCTCCATTCTTAACAGTTTCAAATATGTCAAGACCTCCAATCCCTGGATGTCCATCAGAAGCAAAATACATGCTTCCATCGGTATGCACATATGGGAACATTTCATTTCCTTCTGTATTTATTGACGGCCCTAAATTTACAGGTTCACTCCATGTTCTGCCTCGTCTAACATATGTAACCATCCAAATATCCTTTGTTTTCTCTAAACCTAAGGTATCTCCATAACCTCCTGGACGGTCTGAAGCGAAATACATTGTCTTGTCCTTGTCTGCTAGAACAGGGTGACCATAATTCCATTTTTGTCCACCTCCATCTTTACAAAAGTCAAGTGGTTCAGGACTCATCTCCCAGCCCTTACCTACTTTTCTAGCTTCATATATTTTACAGTTTTTCTCTTTTCCGTTTTCTCCATTACATTGTGTAACATACATCTTAGACATTCTAGAATTGAATGCAACAACCCCATCATTGTATTTAGTGTTAAGACCTTCGACAATAGAAGGCTTCGACCATTTTACTTTACCACGACTACCTTCTAATTTAACTTGCCAAAGATCGGTATGTTTTCTAGCTGTTGTATTATAAATCTCTTTGCTTGTTCCATCTTCTCTATCCGATGTAAAAACAATTACTTTTTTCTTTCTATCTGCCCACATCGGCGAAAAATCATCCGCTGCTTTGTCATTTGCTGGTTTAAAACTGTTTATTGTGTAACGGGTTGGTTCTTCTTTCCATGTTAAAGCTGCTTCGCAACCTTTGATCATAGGTTCTATTCGTTCATCACTCGGAACTTCTTTTTGATACTTCTTAAATGCTTCTATTGCCTCTTGGTATTGTCCATTTTGCTTGTGCATTTGAGCAAGTCTGTAAAGAACTATTGGATCTTTTGCACCATATTTAATGGCCTTGTTGTAAAGTTTAAGTGCAGACTTAGACTCGTGAATTAAGCGATAACTTTCGGCTCCGCGAAAGGCTGCTGTTTGCTTGTCTTCTTTAGTTGAAGACGATGAAGACGCAATTTGGTCATAAATATCAGCAGCAACTGCAAATTCTTTTTTAGTCATTGCCTCATCCGCTTTTTTCATGGTTGGGCCACCACAGGAATAAAAAATGCTAACAAGTAGAAGGAATGCTATAAGCTTTGTAGAGTATTTATTTTTCAAATGCATTTCGTGTAATAAACGTCAAAAATCAAATATTCTGTACCTAAAAGCAAATAAAAGTTTAGAATTACTTTTAAACAGCGTTAAATGCTGGTAATGAATAAGTTTTCTAAATAATAATTCGATGGACTACTTAATAAACAGTAGTTCTCTGTACTTTGGTAATTGCCATAGCTTGTCATTAACAAGCTGTTCTAATTTATCCACGTTACGACGAATGTTGTCAAACGACTCCTTCACATTGTGATGATATGCGACAGCCATTTTTTGACTATCAGCCATTTTATTTGCTTTTTTTCTTGACTCAATCATTTTGTCAGTTTGCTTTTTCGCGTCATCAATATAATCTGAAATTGATTTTATTAGCTCATGTTGAGCTTTTCCAGCTTTCAGATTAACATCATTCAACACCTTGACATTGCTCGCTAGCGTAGATAAGTATGTTATAGCCGATGGTAGTACATACGTGTAAACTAAATCAGCAAGAACACGTCCTTCAATTTGTATTTTTTTAACGTATTCTTCAAACATAATTTCAAGACGAGCGTGTAATTCTTCCTTCGTAAAAATTCCATGATTCACAAAGGTTTTCATAGCTTGAGCACTTACATAAGCTTTGAGAGATTCTGGTGTGTTTTTAATGTTACTTAAACCTCTTTTCTCTGCTTCTTTCGCCCAATCATCACTGTAGTTATTGCCCTCAAACAAAATGTTTTTTGAGGCCTTCAAAGCAACTTTTAACTCCGCAACAATCGCTTGTTTTTTTGAAGTCCCCTTCTTAATTCTTGCATCTACTTTATCTTTAAATTCTAACAACTGATTTGCAACTGCAGAATTAAGCACGGTCATTGGTTGTGCAGAATTTGAAGTAGAACCAACAGCTCTTAGTTCAAACTTATTTCCTGTAAAAGCAAAAGGAGAAGTTCTATTTCTATCCGTATTGTCAGCTAATATTTCAGGAATTTTATCAATGTTTATAGAGCGTTCTTTACCGTCAGTTCCAGATTTCTTGTCTTGCTCGAAAGCTTTAAGAACCTTGGTTAGTGTTGAACCTACAAATACCGAAATTATTGCTGGAGGTGCTTCGTTAGCCCCAAGCCGGTGGTCATTGGATGCAGAAGCAATACTAGCACGAATAATGTCAGCATTATCTTTAACCGCCTTGATGGTATTTATAAAAATAGTTAGGAACAGAAGATTAGAATCTGGATCTTTACCTGGAGACAATAAATTGATTCCTGTATTTGTAATTAATGACCAATTGTTATGCTTGCCTGACCCGTTAATACCAGCAAATGGTTTTTCATGAAACAGAACTCTGAAACCATGCTTACGAGCAACTTCATCCATAAGATCCATTAGTAAAAGATTGTGATCTATTGCTAAGTTTACATCTTCAAACATAGGAGCACATTCATATTGCCCTGGTGCAACTTCATTATGTCTAGTTTTAAGAGGGATACCCAGCTTAATTGCTTCCAACTCAAAATCATACATGTAGTTGAATACTCTGTCTGGAATAGACCCAAAATAATGATCATCCATCTGTTGTCCCTTTGCAGGAGCATGGCCAATTAATGTTCTTCCACACAACATCAAATCGGGACGAGCATTGAATAAGGCTTCGTCAACTAAGAAGTATTCTTGTTCGATCCCAAGAGACGCTTTACAAGATGTAATTTTTGTATCGAAATATTTGCAAACAGCGGTTGCAGCTTTGTCAACAAAATTTATCGATTTCAAGAGCGGAGCCTTATAGTCTAAAGCTTCGCCGTTGTATGATACAAATACAGTTGGGATACAAAGTGTTTTCCCAGACGTGTTTTCATATATAAAAGCTGGAGAAGAAGGGTCCCATGCAGTATAGCCTCTTGCTTCGAAAGTATTTCGAAGTCCCCCATTTGGAAGACTTGATGCATCTGGTTCTTGCTGAACAAGATTTTCTGCTGAAAACTTTTCAATAGCTTTACCATTGTCAGGATCATAGAACGAGTCATGTTTTTCTGCTGTAGAACCTGTTAATGGCTGAAACCAATGCGTGTAGTGAGTAGCACCTTTGTCCAAAGCCCAACGTTTCAATCCTGCAGCAACGTGAGATGCCATCTCACGATTAATGGATTTCCCTTCCTTTATAGACGAATTAACAGATTTATAAGCTTCCTTACTTAAAATGTTTTTCATTACCTCATCACTAAAGACATTGGAACCGTACAATTCTGGAATCGGTGTTTCTGCAGTTTTTACCTTGTGGACTTTTCGGTTTTGGGCAGCTTTTATAGCGTCGAATCTCATTCTATTTCCTAATATGATTAGGTCAAAAATAGATTAACAACATTTTACATTTGCCAAGGTGTAAATGAGAGTTCCAACAACATATAAACAGTGGTTATTTATATTCCTCCAACCTTCAATTTCTCCATATTTTCAGCCATCTTTAGCTGACTTATGATTTCATCAATGTCGCCGTTCATCACTGCCGACAAGTTGTAGAGTGTCAGGTTTATACGATGGTCGGTTACTCTTCCCTGAGGATAGTTATATGTTCTAATTTTGGCAGATCGATCACCTGTTGATACCATGGTTTTTCGTTTTGCAGCAATATCTCCATTACGCTTTACCAATTCAATGTCGTAAAGTTTTGATCGAAGCATATCCATAGCGAGTTCTCGATTAGCCAATTGAGAACGAGCTTGTTGGCAAACTACTACAATTCCGCTTGGCTTATGAGTCAATTGCACTTTGGTTTCCACTTTGTTTACATTTTGACCACCCGCACCTCCTGAACGAGAAGTTTGTAATTCAATGTCGGCAGGATTGATTTGAACATCAACCTCCTCAACCTCGGGCAAAACAGCTACGGTTGCAGCGGAGGTATGAACTCTTCCCTGTGTTTCAGTGTCAGGAACACGTTGAACACGATGCACACCTGCTTCATATTTTAAGGTACCAAATATCTCTTTTCCCTCAATTTTCACTACAATTTCTTTGTAACCTCCAGCGGTTCCTTCAGTGGTATTTAGTACTTCATATTTCCATTTCTTTTGGTCGAAATACTTGGAGTACATTCTAAATAAATCACCAGCAAAAAGGCTGGCCTCATCTCCGCCAGCACCAGCTCTTATTTCTATAATGGCATTTTTATCATCTTCAGGATCCTTAGGTATTAGCAAAAATTTAATTTCTTCTTCAAGAGGACCTCGATTTTTTGTTAGCTCCTCAAACTCTTCTTTCGCCATCTCCTTCATTTCGGCATCCTCGGTGTTCTCTAGAATTTCTGAAGCTTCAGACAGATTGCTTAATAGGTTTTTGTATTCAAAGTACTTTTCATTTATTATCTTCAGATCGCTATACTCCTTGTTTAGCTTAGTGAATTTAGTCATATCTGAAGCAACTTCAGGGCTACTTAGCAATAATTCTACTTCTTTATAGCGTGCATGTATGGCTTCAAGTTTATCTAGCATCAATTGTGATTATTATGCACAAAAATATTGTTTTAATCTGCAAAGATGATTATAGAATTTCCACGAAAGGAATACAATCTATTGTTGTTATAAGCAACAACCCCAGCTGATGGTAAATCAAGCTCAATAACATCATAGTCTAAGGACAAAAATTGATATTTTAAAACGTTGTTTTCTAACGTCGCGGTGAATCCAAGTTTATTGATTATTGCTGATTGAATTCCAGCAAGATGATAGGTTTTATCATAGGTTGCAAAAAGATCAAATTTTAGAACCCCTATTGTAGAATCAATTAGGAAAACACTATTCCCAACTTCCTGAATATCAAAGACCTTTATTTCATTATCCAATACGTTAACCAGATTGTAAGAAGAATTTAAGATTTCTCCAGCCTTGTTTATCTTTATCAATTTATATTCGGAAAGATCATATATCCAAACTCCGTTATCGTATGATCTTGAGACGGCTCCAATGTTGTTGATTAATAAGCTGTTAAGCCTAATACTGCCTCTCAGGTTTAACATATTGTCATAAAAAGCAACGATGTTTTGATCCTTATGATAGGTGTAAATTTCAAAGGGGTTCGTGCAATCTATTTTGTCTATTTCTCCGAAAACTTTTGTGTTAACATTGGTCAATATCGTGCCATTTGAATCAATTTTATACAACGTGTTAGAATTGTCAGCAAGAAAGATGTACCCTTTGGCATCAACAGACAAAGTGATAATCTCATTTACATTTAATAGTGTTAACGTATCTTGGGCCTTTATTGCAAGGCTTGAAAACGCTACAAATGTGCTAAGTATGATATGTTTTAAGTTCCATCTCATTTCCATCAAAAACGGCATAGGTGAATTGGCTAACCCAATCTCCCAAATTTATTAAACGTGAATTATCTTGCAGTGGTATGTCCATGGGATTATGACGATGTCCAAAAACAAAATAATCTATGTTATTTTCTTTTAAATAATTCTTAGCAAATTGAAACTGATATTCTTTATCTAAAGGAATTTCAATTTGATCTATAACTGAATTTTTTCTTCTACTTTTTCGCGATAAAAAATTTGCTAGTCCTACTCCAAAATTAGGGTGTAGGCGATGAAAGAGCCAAATTCCAATTTTGCTCCTAAATACTTTGCGAATAAGTTTATACATCGTTTCCCCTTTCCACAAGGCGTCACCATGATGGATAAAGAATTTTTTCCCATCAATTTCTCCAATCCATTCTTCGTCAATTACGTTTACACCAATTTCTTTTTCAAGATAATCGAAAGTCCACATATCGTGGTTTCCTTTGAAAAAAAATATGTGAATACCGCTATCAGAAAGCTCAGCTAATTTTCCTAACAAACGAGTAAAATATCTTGGTATTACAGAATCGTATTCATACCAAAAATCAAAAACATCTCCAAGTAAAAACAGAGTGCTACAATCACCTTTTATTGAATCAAGCCATTGCACAATTTTCTTCTCACGAATAAGAGATTCCTCGTAGTTAGGAACGCCTAAATGAAAATCTGATGCAAAATAGCTTTTACCCATTTATTTGGCAATATTACGTGTGTTTCTTAATTTTGCCGAACTTATAACGATGAAAAAGATATTATTTGCTACTATTCTCGGGTTTTTTATTGGTGGATGTTCTACTACAGAAACACCAAATCCTAATGGGAAAAACACCGGAGGAACTAATTACAATCCAACACTAAGTTTCAACTTTAAAGGGGTTAGTTATTCTGCTTCTTCAACATCTAATACCTATGGAGGCAAGGTTTATTTGCTCGGTTTAGATACTGACGGGAATCTTTTAATTGACATGGATTTACCTGTTCAGAAAGATGAAACTTGTACAGCTAAGAGTTTTAAAATAGAAAATGAGGACAGCTATGGGAATTGTATATTCTATATTGACAACAGTCAGTGGACATTGGATAATGGGACGCTCGATGTAACGAAACACGAAAACAATAGAGTCTCAGGAAGTTTTTCTGGAGAAGCTCACAAAATGGATTATAGTCAAAGCCCTCCAGCAAAGTTGGAAAGTTCAACTGAGTTTAGTGGAGTTTTCACGGATCTAGAAGTAAAATAGGTTAATGAGCTTCTAACCAGTTCGAACCTGTCCCTGCTTCGGCTACTACAGGCACTTTAAGCGGCATCGCTTTTTCCATTTCTTCAATTATTAATGGGAGCACTATTTCAAGCTCATCTTTAGGTACGTCAAATAGCAGTTCGTCATGGACTTGCAGTATCATTTTTGTTTTTACTCCAAGTTTACTTAGCCGAGCATGAACATTTATCATTGCCATTTTAATCATGTCTGCTGCCGAACCCTGAATAGGAGCATTAATTGCATTTCGTTCAGCAAAACCAACAACAGTTTTATTTGCAGAGTTTATATCTGGAATGTATCTTCTACGTCCCATTAAGGTTTTGACAAAACCGTTATCTCTGCAGAACGCGATAGAATCATCCATGTATTTTTTAACTCCAGAAAACTGTTCAAAATAAGCATCAATCAACTCTTTTGCTTCTTTTGTACTTATACCTAGATTTTTAGCTAATCCAAAAGCACCTTGACCATATATCAACCCAAAATTGACACTTTTTGCTTTATATCGTTGATCTTTAGTTACTTCTGGGACTTCAATGCCAAATACTTTTGCTGCTGTAGCGGTATGAATATCTATACCAGAGTTAAATGCTTCCATCATTCCTTTATCCTCTGCCACTGATGCAACGATTCTCAATTCTATTTGGGAATAATCAACTGCCAATAAAAGATGGTTGTCATCTCTTGGTATAAATGCCTTCCTTATTTCTTTTCCTTTATCTGTACGAATAGGTATGTTCTGTAAATTTGGATTGTTACTGCTTAACCTACCGGTTGCCGCCACCGCTTGAGCAAAACTAGTGTGAACTCTACCTGTGGTTGGATGAATAAGCTTAGGAAGAGCATCCACATAAGTAGACCTAAGTTTATTTATTTTTCTATACTCTAGAATAATTGAAACAATTTCGTTTTCTTCTGCTAGTTTTTGCAGTGTTCCTTCATCTGTTTTATATTGACCAGTCTTCGTTTTTTTAGCCTTAGAATCCAACTTCATGACATTGAATAGAACTTCACCAAGTTGTTTTGGACTTGCTATGTTAAAGTTGCACCCTGAAAGCTCATATATTTTATTTTCTAACTCATTCGACTCTTTTTCTAATTCCTTAGAATACGAGTTCAAGAATCCATCATCTATTCGGATTCCTTCTAGCTCCATATCTGCTAAAACAGATACTAATGGAATCTCCATTCTCAATAAAAGATGTGCAACTTGCCTTTCCATCATTTGAGCTTCTAACGGTTTTTTAAGTTGGAAGGTAATATCAGCATCTTCTCCAGCATATTCCGTAGCCTTATCAAGAGGAACAGTGTCAAATGTCAATTGATTTTTACCCTTCTTACCGATAAGTTCAGTTATAGAAACAGGTTTATAATTCAAATACTTTTCTGCAAGAATATCCATTCCATGACGTCCATCTGGATTTACAAGATAATGGGCTAACATGGTGTCAAATTTTGGTCCAAGAATCCGAATTCCATATTTAACAAGAACCATTAAATCATACTTTAAATTTTGTGCGATTTTCTCTATTTTTTGACTTTCAAAAAGCGATTTGAATTCGTTTAAAATGTCTTTTGTTGCATCAAAATCTGAAGGCATATTAACATAGTATGCTTCTCCCTCCTTATATGCAATTGCCAAACCAAGAACCTGAGCATCAAGTTCATTTAAAGAAGTAGTTTCAGTATCAAAACAAAAAGATTTTTGATTCTCAAGTTTTGCAATTAATTCTGCTCTTTTCTCCTTGGTGTCTACAAGTACATAGTTGTGTTTAGTTGTTTCAATTGTTCGCAAGGGAGTAAATTCTTGGGCAGAAGATTGTGAAATTTGATCTGATTGAGTTGCAGGACCACTAGAAGAAAAAAGATCACCTTGAACAGCCATCCCTGCAGCCATTTGATCTCCGAGAAGTCTTTTACCTAATGTTCTAAATTCTAATTCAGAAAAAAGTTGATTGAGTAGTTCTTTATTAGGCTCTTCCTTCCGAAGCTCTTTCTCATTCAGCTCTACATCAACGTCAGTTATTATAGTTGCTAAACGTTTAGAAATGAATGCACTTTCCTTATTTTCTTCAATTCTTTCTTTAAGCTTACCTTTAAGCTTATCTGTATTTTCATAAATATTTTCAATAGTGTCGTATTCCAATAATAACTTTGATGCGGTTTTGGCACCCACACCCGGAACTCCTGGTATGTTGTCTACAGAGTCACCCATTAATCCAAGTAAATCTATAATTTGGTCAGTCCTTTTTACACCAAATTTTTGGCAAATTTCCTCAGGTCCCCAAATTTCTGGAGGATTACCTCCACGAGCAGGTTTGAACATCAATATTTTGTCGGTTACAGCTTGTCCAAAATCTTTATCTGGAGTCATCATGTAAGTTGTAAATCCCTCTTTTTCTGCTTTGTTTGCAAGAGTCACAATTACATCATCAGCTTCATATCCTTCTTTTTCAATAATTGGGATATTAAAAGCCTCTATAATTTTTCTAATATAGGGTTCTGATCTTTTGATGTCTTCCGGAGTTTCGTCCCTGTTTGCTTTATAGAAATCAAATTCTTGTTTTCGTATGTTCTCAGACTTATGGTCGAAGCATACAGCAATATGCGTTGGTTCATATTTTTCAAGCACTTCTAACAATGTAGTTGTAAATCCGAACATTGCATTGGTGTTTAAACCGTAGGAGGTAATTCTTGGATTTTTTATAAATGCGTAGTATGCTCTAAATATTAAGGCATATGCATCTAATAGAAACAGTTTCTTTTCTGATGACATAATGTTTTGCCAAAAGTAGATTTATTAAGCAAATAATACTTTGATAAAATTGGTATTCTAACAAATGGCTGAAAGACGATAAGATATAAACTTCATCAATTATGAAGTTCTTTCCATTTTAATCTCTACCCATAAAGAATTGAATAATGTACCATAGCATTAACATGAATGAAGCAAATAAGCCTAAAGCAGCTGCAACATATTGTCCGGATGTATAGTGATGTACTAAGTTCGATGTTTGATAAAGAATTGATGCCGCAGCTAACAGCACCATAAACCCAGAAAAGACTAAACCTAAGTCAAACCCAAATGCAATCCCAGCAATAATAATTCCAATAGCCACAATACTTCCTACAGCAATTGCAGATCTTAAAAATGAAAAATCTTTCTTAGTTAAGAAAACAACAGCGGATAAAGCTATAAATAAAAAGAGGGTTACTAAAAATGCTTGTTGAAGCATGGCATCTCCACCTCCATAATACTTAGCCATGAAAAGTAAAGGTACAAAAATGAAGGCCTCGGCTAAAATGTAAACTCCAAATCCTATATATTGAGTACGCTTGTTTTGGGCATTTCGGGCCCATTTTTCAGCAAAATTTGTGACTAACATAAATGCTCCTAATACAATTAACCAAGTCCATCCTTGTGTCATTTTAAGACCCACGCTAACAATAGCAGGTGTGTTCAAAAAAATTACCTCTAAAACCAGGAACACAAGAAATGCTAAGGCAACATGTAGATAGGTTTTACGATAAAAGGCTACTCGTTCGTAGTTAGATGCTTGTGATAAGTTGTAAGACGATTGTATATTTTCCATTTAAGTTTTGAATGCTTTCAACAATATTAATATATTCTTAGTTTTTGAATTAAAACTTTCAGACTAGAAAAAGGTTTCTATTGACAAAGGATATTGGCATTTGCCTACATTTGCCGCTTATTAATTCACTAAATGGCTTTTACACCAAAATACAATTTAATAGAAGAGCTAAAATGGCGAGGTCTGTTTCATCAAGATATGCCTGGAACAGAAGAACTACTAAGTAAAGAATTGGTAAGTGGGTACATTGGTTTTGATCCAACTGCTGACTCGCTTCATATAGGAAATATGGTCCCAATTATTCTTCTCGTTCATCTGCAACGTGCAGGCCATAAACCATATGCTCTAGTTGGAGGAGCAACCGGAATGGTTGGAGATCCATCTGGAAAAAAATCGGAGCGAACACTCTTAGATATTGAGTCTATAAACCACAATTTATCGTGCCAAAAAAAGCAGTTAGAGAAATTTCTGGATTTTGATTGCGGCGAGAATAGTGCTGAAGTGGTAAATAATTATGATTGGTTTAAGGACTATAACTTTTTGGACTTCATTCGTGAAGTAGGTAAACACATTTCTATAAATTATATGATGGCCAAAGATTCTGTAAAAAACAGGCTAGAAGAAGGAATGAGTTTTACAGAATTTAGTTATCAATTGGTGCAGGGGTACGATTTTTTCCACTTGTGGAAGGAAAGGAATGTTAAACTTCAAATGGGAGGCAGTGATCAGTGGGGTAATATTGTTACTGGTACAGAGTTAATTCGGAGAAAAGGTGAAGGGAAAGGTTTTGCATTAACGGCTCCGTTATTAACTAAATCGGATGGAAGTAAGTTTGGAAAAAGTGAGGGAGGTAATGTTTGGTTGGATGCAGAAAAAACGAGTCCTTACGAGTTTTATCAATACTGGATCAATACTAGTGATGAAGATGCTGAGCGTCTTATTAAAATATTTACACTTTATTCAAAAGATGAAATTAATCAGCTAATTGCAGAACATACTGGTGTTGAATATCAGAAAAAGTTGCAGAAAGAACTCGCAAAATATATTACAACTTGGGTACATGGAGAAGAAGGCTTTAATACGGCATTCGAAGCAACACAAATCCTATTTGGTAAAGGAACATCAGATAGCATTAAGAAATTAAGTGATAAAGACTTTTTATCTGTATTTAGTGGTGTAAATCAATCCGAGTACGAACAAGTAGAGGGGGTTAATATCGTTGATTTATTGGCAAATACAGGATTTATTGAAAGTAAAAGCCAGGCAAAAAGAGAGCTTAAAGGAAATGCTATATCAGTTAATGGAGATAAGGTAAAAGAAGAATATGTAATAACTGATTCTGATTTAATTAATGGCAAATATGTGTTGTTGCAAAAAGGAAAAAAGAACAAGTTTATCGTAGTAAAAAAATAGGCATGATTTCACTAGACCCAGCAGAGTTATCCATACCAGAAAGGCATCATTATTTACTTGGTGGTGTAGGCCCCAGGCCAATTGCTTTTGCCAGTACAATAGACTCTCATAATAGACCAAACCTAGCACCTTTTAGCTTCTTTAATGTATTTAGTTCTAACCCACCTGTCTTAATCTTTTCTCCTGCAAGAAGTGGAAGAACTGGTCAAACTAAAAACACCCTTGACAATGTAAAAGAGGTCAATGAAGTTGTGATTAATGTAGTTACCTATGATATGGTGCATCAAATGAGTCTTGCTAGCTCTCCTTATGAGAAAGGAGTAAACGAATTTGAAAAAGCAGGATTTACACCTATTAAGTCAAATAAAATTAAACCATTTCGAGTAGCAGAATCGCCAATTCAATTTGAGTGTAAGGTGTTAGAAATAAAAGAATTAGGTCAAAAGGGAGGAGCTGGTAATTTAATCATTTGCGAAGTTGTTCAAATTCATATTAATGAAGATATAATAAATAAGGAAGGTCGAATAGATCAAACTAAAATTGATTTAGTTAGTAGAATGGGAGGCAATTGGTATTGCAGAGCAAATGGAGATGCATTATTCGAAATTGATAAACCTATAACGACAATAGGAATTGGAGTTGATAGCTTGCCAAATAAAATTAGATTAAGCCATGAGCTTTCTGGAAATGATCTTGGAAAACTAGGCAATATGCTAGAATTACCTAGTTCAGATGTAATTGAAAAAGAGATTAATAGTATGAATGATGTAGAAATGACTTTAAGTAACGCAAAGAATCTGCTCAACAGTTATGAGCTCTTAAAGGCGTATGCAATTCTAAGCAAAGTATTATAATGAATATTCAAAAATTTATTTTTAAGTTTCTAATTGTATTGAGCTATATCCTACGATTAGCAATCTTGATTTTGCCTATAGCGATTGTAGTGGTTATTTCGAAGGAAGGAGGATGGAAGTATGGCTTTACGTTCATTCAAAATAGTATTGAAGTTGCACTCTTTGTTTCATTTGCAATAGGTTTTTTAGTTGCGATGTATCATGCTGTTAGTTATGAGATTGTTGGTGAAGGACCCATGGAAAATTATTTGAAATCTTCCCAGAGCGTTAGAGTAACGGGTTCGATATCTCTTGAAAAAGTGAAGGAATTATTGCAAGTTGATGAGTTATATAAGGAAGTTAAACAAAGTGGGAATACGCTTACGCTTAGAAGGAAAGTACATATGCTAAGTGCCGATAAAATCCAAATAGTAAAAGATGCTGATGCTTTCGAAGTTGATAGTAAACCATTTTCTAAAATTTGGTTTATTGATTTTGGTCGAAACTTCAAGAATGTTAGTGAAATCGCAAAAATTATTAAACGAAATAAATGAAGGTTGCTATCATTTCTGGATCAGCTCGAAAATCAAATAACACTATACGTGTTGCAAAATCTATTCAAAAGAATTTCGAAAATTCCGTATTAATAGATTTTCAAGATTATGACTTTCCCAATTTATCTGAAGGGTTTCTTCGAAAGGGAAGTGAAACAGAATTCCAAAGAAATACAATTGAAGCAATACGAGATGCTGAATTACTTTTTGTCTTAACTCCTGAGTATAATTGGTTTCCGTCTGCTGAGTTAGTAAGTATGATTCATCAATTAGGAACAAATGATTATTCTGAAATATTCGACAAAATGGTTATCGCAAGTGTTGGAGTTAGTTCTGGAAGAGGGGGAAGAATGCCAGCAGTTCAATTGGGCTATGTGTTTAACAAGATTTTTAGTTACTTCAATTTAAATAGTATTACAAGTCCAAGAACCTTTGAAGCACAGGAAGTATTGTCTTGTATTGATGAAAGCGGTCAACTTCTTGAAAACGAGGCGTTTAATCAAGGTTTTACCTCATTTATTTCCTATTCTTTGAAAGTTGCAAAAAGATGGCATCAAAGTGCCTAAAATGATTTATTTTGCGACCTGAAAATCGCAATATGAAAAAATTAGTTTTACCTTTATTTCTATTGTTTTCTCTTATAGGAAACGCTCAGTCACCAACTTTCACAAAAGTCTTAAATGGAGATTCCACGGATAATGCCCATTCATTTTTTCAAACATCCAATGGAGATTACTATATGCTTTCTTCTACGAATAGCTATGGTGCGGGAGATGTTGATATTCAAGTAACTAAGACAAATGGGCTGGGAGGAGTTCTATGGTCCTATGCATATGGAACTAGCGGCACAGATGTTGGGTACAAGATTAAACCAACGTCAGACGGAGGTGCGATAATAGCAGGATATTCTAATGGATTAAGTTCTACGGGAGACGATGGAGTTGTTCTGAAAATAAATAGTTCTGGAACCACTCAATGGGTTCGTTCAATTAGAACAGATAGTAATGAAAGATGCTTGGATATTATTCAAGCAAGCGATGGTTTATATTATGCTACAGGATATGTTGAAATTGATAGTTTAGCGAAAAATATATTGGTTACTCGAATAACTTCTACTGGTAGTGTTTCTTGGGTAAAAACATATGGTGGGATAGGTGATGATATTGGAAATGCACTTGTCGAAGATAACAATCAACGTATTGTAATTGTTGGAAGTACAACAAATGATTCTGTAAATGTTGGAGGTACAGGAGATATGGATATTCAACTTTTAGCAATCAACACAGGAGGAACAATTCTTCAGTCTAGAAATTATGGCACGACCTCTAATGAAGAAGCAACTTCTATTATTGCAACAAGTTCGTTTAAATACATTGTGGGAGGAAATACTTCTGGTGGTTCAGGTTCTAGTCAAGATGTATTTATTTGTGAAATAGACACCAACTATTCAGTAGTTAATTCAAATTGGTTTGGAACTGATTTTGAAGATGAAACACACAATATTGATTATAAACAGACTGGAGAAGTATTAATTGTAATGTCTACCACAGGGGGTATATCTGCTCAGGACATCTTGTTATTGCAAACTACAAATACTGGAGGATTAGTAAACCAGAACTTTATTGGAGGAAACAGTTCGGATGCAAACTCGTTTGTTGATATCACAAGCAATGATGCATTTGGATATTCAGTCTTGGCTTCTGGATTGTCATTTGGAGGAACGAATTCCGAAGATTTATACTTATTTAATATTTCGGATATTCTCACGACAAACTGTAATAATCATGATGATAATTCAGGGATTTTAGCAGAGGGAGGTTATTCTTTGAGTCAAAATGGACATTCTTACAATTACAATGTTGGACAAGGCTACTCATCTTCATTAACTAGAAATACGGTTTCAAATTCAGATACTACTATTTGTTGTAATCTTGTTGCTGAAACTGCTAGGGATTCTTTTATTATCTGCAGCACCGATCAAGTAAAAATAGGCAAATCGTCAAGATCAGGATATAACTATTCATGGACGGCACTTGGAAGTTCATGGACATCCTCTGGCGGAAACCCGACTGTTTCACCTAGTACCAATACATTGTACAAATTAGTGGTTAGCTCGTCAGATAATGCTTGCTCAAGTGACTCAGCTTTTGTTTATGTGAAGGTGAATTCGAGACAAACAATTTCTCCAATTCAAGATACTTTTTTATGCGTTAATGATAGTGTAACTATAACTGCTTCGAATGGCATGATAAATTATTCGTGGATAACAAAAAATACAATTCAAAATACTCAAAGCATCGAGCTAAAAGATAGCGACACAGCTTATTTAACAATAATAGATTCGAACTCATGTGTATATAGAGATACAGTTGAAATTGATTTGATTCAATTACCTACGGTTAGTTTAGGTGACGATACAACTATTTGTGATAATTTGTCAATCACATTATCCGGTCCAGCAGGAATGAGCAACTATGAATGGAATGGCACAAATAGTAGCTCAAATACTTACACAACAAGTGCATCCCAAATTCATACTTTAGTGGTTACTAGTTCTTTTGGTTGCACTGCATCAGACCAAATTCAAATATTAACGAATCCCTCTTCGACATTTAGTTTAGGACCAGATAGTTCGTTTTGTGAAGGAGATAGTTTTACGATAGTGGGACCAACAGTTTTAAGTGGTTACAAATGGAATGGTGTAGCATCAAGCAATTACAGTATTGACGTTACTAAAGGAGGAACCTATTGGCTAGAGGCCTACAATAGTTTTGACTGCCCAAGTTTCGACACTATTTATCTGATAATGTTACCTGCACCAACTTTTAGTCTTGGTAATGACACAGGTTTCTGTGATGGAGAAAATTATATGTTGCAAGGACCAAGTGGTAATTTTGATTATTTATGGTTTAATGGTTCGGATCAACAGTCTTTTACAGCAACAGGAACGGGGAAATATTACTTAACTGTAACCAATTCTAGCGAATGTTCTTATACTGATACAATAAATATCGAAGAGTTTGAATTACCTTCAATTTTCCTCGGAAATGACACCACAATTGCACTTGGTAACACACTTAATCTAACTCCAGGTAGTGGATTCGCAAAATACGATTGGAGTACTTCGGAGACAAGTGAGAGCATTAATGTTGACCAATCTGGAACGTATTCAGTAGAGGTAACTGACGATAATGGTTGCAAAGGAACTGACACGATAATTGTAACTGTTTCAGCAAGCGTTCATTATTTGCAAGGAAATAAATTTGAATTATATCCTAATCCTGCAAATGCAGAATTGAATCTTGTAACAAATGGAAATATGATTGGGGCTAAAGTTGAAATTGTCGATTTTCAAGGCAAAACAGTTTATAGCGAAAAAGCATATTCCAATTCGTTAAGCTTAGAAATAAGTGATTTTGAAAGTGGGTTGTACCATGTTATATTGTACAAGGACAATACGGTACTTACATTTAAAGTTATGATAGACCATCACTAGATGTCGATATTAGTAGAAAACCTTACAAAAATATATGGCTCTCAAAAAGCAGTAGATTCGATTTCGTTTTCGATAGACGCAGGTGAAATAGTTGGTTTTTTAGGACCAAACGGTGCAGGTAAAAGTACTACAATGAAGATCTTAAGTGGTTTTATCCCAGCATCTTCAGGTACTGCCGAAGTTTTAGGGCTTGATGTCTCAAAAAACGAATTAGAAGTTAAACGAAAAATCGGATATCTACCGGAGTTAAATCCACTCTATAATGACATGTATGTGTCTGAATATTTGCAATTCAATGCAAATATGTACAGAATCAAAAATGCGAAAGAGGAAATCAATAGAATAATTGATGTTACGGGATTGACGCTGGAGCGAAAGAAAAAGATTGGTCAATTATCCAAAGGATACAAGCAAAGAGTGGGAATTGCACAAGCCTTAATAAACGATCCTGATGTTTTGATTTTGGACGAACCAACTTCAGGATTAGATCCAAATCAAATGACTGAAATACGTCAGCTCATTGTTTCTTTAGGTAAGGATAAAACAATTTTACTCTCTACACATATTATGCAAGAAGTGGAAGCAATGTGTAATCGTGTTATAATTATTAACAACGGAAAAATTGTAGCAGATGATGACGTAACTTCACTAAAATCAATAATTGGAAACGAATCAAACGCAATGATTGTTCGATTTAGAGATGACATTTCAATTAATGATCTTAGAAAACAGAAGGGTATAGAAAGTGTAAAAGAGCGAATAAACAATTCTTTTGAAATAGTTGCTTCAGAGAAAGTGAATTTACCTGAGGTTTTGTTTAAGTACGCCTTAGAAAACAACACAATAATTTTAGAACAGAAAGAAGTTTCAAGTAGCTTAGAATCTGTATTTCAACGATTAACAAAAGATGTATAGCATATTTTTAAAGGAAATTCGCAGCTTCTTAAGCTCACTAATTGCTTATGTGGTTATCATAGTATTTCTGTTATTGGTTGGATTGTTTACGTGGGTGTTTGCTGAAGGAAATGTTCTTTCCTTAGGGTATTCTAATCTGGATGTTTTGTTTTTTGTAGCACCTTGGGTTTTTGTTTTCTTAATTTCAGCGATAACTATGAGATCCTTTTCTGAAGAAATTCGACAAGGAACCTTCGAAACACTTTCAACTAAACCAATTACTGATTTTCAGATAATATTGGGAAAATATTTTGCTGCAATTTGCCTAGTAGCTTTTGCAATTCTACCTACATTGCTTTATTTCTACTCTATCTATCAATTGGGTCTTCCAAAAGGGAATATTGATGTTGGAGCTACATGGGGATCATATATCGGGCTTTTGATGCTTGGAGCATGCTATGCTGCAATAGGAATTTTTGCTTCTGCAATTACTTCAAATCAAATTATTGCATTTATCCTAGGAATGTTTTTATGTTTCTTTTTTTATGTTGGATTTCAGCAGTTAAGCAATCTATCACTTTTTGGAGGTTTAGACCATTTGATTCAATGGCTGGGGATACAGTATCACTACGATTCAATTAGTCGAGGAGTAGTGGATACTCGAGATATCATCTATTTTGTTTCGGTAATTACAGGATTTTTGGGTTTAACTTATTTAGTTTTAGATAGGAGAAAATGGTAAAATCTAAACAACAAAAGTCATCAATAAGATATAAAATGGTTGGAAGAATTGTACTTTCTGCATTGATCCTTATAGTTGTCAATATTGCTTCAGATTCTATCTATAAACGATTTGATTTAACCAAGGAAAAGCGATATACCCTATCTAAATCTACACAAAACTTAATAGATAAAATTGACGAAGATGTTTATGTAACTATCTATTTAGATGGAGAGCTTCCATTGGACTATAAGAGATTAAAAACAGCTACAAGGGACATGCTTAATGAATTTAGGCTTGAATCATCTGGAAAAATAAATTATGAGTTTGAGGATGTACTAGTCGATAAAGAAATTAAGGAAAAGGAACAAATATTAAAGGAAATGTATCAAAAAGGTTTGCGTGTTGAGCAACCTGAAGTTAAACCTGATGAAGCTCCATCCAGTAAGTACATAATTCCTTCCGGAATAGTTTTTTATAAAGGTCAGGAATACCCATTGAATCTTCTAAAACGCGAGTTTGGAAAACCGTTAGAACAAGAAATTAATGGCTCAATTGAGTTGCTAGAATATGAAATTGGTACAGCCTTGCGAAAAGGTATTGCAGGACGAGAAATTATGATTGCTTTTACTGAAGGACATGGTGAGTTGAGCCTGGAACAAACAGCTGATATAGCTAATGAATTAAACGACTTTTATGCAGTGAGCAGGATTAATATAAATCTCACGGATTCTAACTGCTATAAGATGTTTGCTAGTGACGTTGCTGCAAATCCTGAGAGACCAGTTTTAAGCGTATTTGTTGAGTCTTTGATTAAAAAACTAAGTACGTATAGCGGATTAATAATTGCTAAGCCTATTGTAGAATTTACAGAACCCGAAAAATTTGTTTTGGATCAGTATGTCATGAATGGAGGCAAAGTGATTTTCTTAGTTGAAAGTTTGATAGCAGAAATGGATTCAGTTGCAAAGTATGGTCGTGTAATGACTGCCAATCATACACATAACTTAGATGATTTGCTGTTCAATTATGGAGTAAAAGTTCAACCAACTTTAATTCAAGATCTTCAAAGTCATGGAATTCCGGCCATTAACCAACAATCTAATAGACCCGGTTTTTGGCCTTGGTGGTTTTACCCTTTGTTTAATTCAATTGATGACAACCCAGTTTCAAGAAATTTAGAAAATGTGTGGGGTAGATATTGCAGTACGTTGGATACAACTGCTCGCAAAGACATTAAGAAGACCGTGTTGCTTCGCTCTTCTGCAAAATCTAGAGTAGCACATAACCCAGTAATGATTTCTTTGGATATGTTGAAAGTTCGACCAGATCCATCAAATTTTACTAAAGGAAACCAAATTGCTGCTGTACTTATGGAAGGCAAGTTTACAAGCCCGTTTAAGTATAGAGAAGGAGTAAAGAGAGCATTTAATATTGAGTATAAGAAGGAAATAAAGGATAATTCAATGATTGTTATTGGAGATGGAGATTTAATCGAAAATCAGATTTCATCAACAGGGCAAATTTATCCATTGGGATATGATCGGTTTGGTTCACAAAACTTTGGACAACCAGTTGAATTCGCTAACAAAAAGTTTTTCTTGAATTGTGTTGATTATTTATGTGATGAAAGTAACTTAATTGAAGTAAGAAATAAGGAAGTTGTTCTACGTCTTTTGAATAAAACAAAGGTGAAAAAGGAACGCTTTAAGTGGCAATTAATAAACATGGTGCTACCAATTATCTTGGTTCTATTGTTCGGAATTTTAAATGCACTTTATCGAAGGAAAAGATGGAGATAATACAAATCAATGAATCGAATTATCTCCTATATCTTAATGTTATTTTGCTTAACGTCTGTTCAAGCTCAAACCTATAATAACTATTTAGCTGGGGGGCTCACGCCAGGATTTTTATTAGCACATCGATCAGATATTAAAAACCTTGCTGCTCATAATTATGGAATTGAATTGAGTTATGAAGAAGAAGCAGATCATACTTCTTGGGGGAAATTCTACTCAAAACCGACTGTTGGTTTTGGGCTATTGTATTATAATTTAGGGCAGAAACAAACAGGACATGGATTGGGGGGATTGGTTACATTGAAGTTTAATCTTTTTCAAATTGGCAGGACAGATGTAAAATTTCGTATGGGAGCGGGACTGGCTTTATTGTCAGAACGTTTCGATGTGTACCAAAATAGAAGAAATCAGGCTATTGGAAGTAATTTAAATGGAAGTATGCAATTTGCAATGTTGTTTCATCATTCGTTTAATGAGTCTAACCACTATTTAAATTATGGAATAGGTATTTCTCATTATTCAAATGCAGCATTTAGGGTGCCAAATTTGGGGTACAACATACCCGCTGCATTTCTAAGGTACGGAATTGGACTGAAAGGAAGGCCAGTAGAAAATGAAGGTGAGCTAAGAGAGGCAAGTAAATGGAATATTGAAGCCGCAATGATATACGCCAAAAAACAAAGAAATTTTGCAAATCCAGTAGATTTTTACAATTTAGGAATTCAATTAAGAGGCTTAAATAATGTTAATCCAATAAAGGCTTGGCGTGTTGGAATTGATGCAATGCTTGATAAGACTTATAAGTATGCAAATGATCCTACATATCCTTTGGATTCAATTGGATTTATTGACAAATTAGAATTAGGAGTAGCTGGTGGTTTTCAATGGAAAGTAGATAAGGTGGACATTTTCGGAGAATTAGGAGCGTATGTTTATAAGCCAGCTAAATTGAAAAATGCACTCTATCAACGAATGGGAGTTAGGTATAACCTTGGAGATAGAATAAAGCTAAGTGGTGCACTGAAATTTCATAGAGGTGTTGCAGATTATTTTGAAATGGGATTAGGATATAGAATTTAAAGATGAAGAACTGGTTTTATATCGTCATATTGTTAGTTGCTTGCAGCAAGGAAAAGAGAAATGATTGTTTAACATCGTTAGGCGACGTAACAACAGTTGAAAGACAGCTAGAAACCTTCACAAAAGTATATGCTGAAGATAGAATAAAGTTAGTTCTGATTCAGGACAGTAGTTTGGATGGTAGAATAGCTATAACTGCACCAGGAAACCTTATTCCTCAAATAAAATCGGATGTTAGTGAAGGTCAATTGAGACTTGAGAACACAAATACATGCAATTTCGTAAGAAGTTTTGATTACAGTATTGTAGTTAAAGTTTACTTTAAAAATTTGATTCAATTGGATTTGGAAAGCATAGCCTCAGCTTCAACTGAGGATACTTTGCACTTGTCCGATTTTGCGATATATCATTCTGCACTTTCAGATATTGAGTTACTTCTCAATTGTTCAAATCACATTTTAATTAAAACAATTAATTCTGCTCATACTACATTAAAAGGAAGAGCTAAAGCAATACGTGGAAGTATTGAAGAAATTTCTGATTTAGATGCAAGAAGCTTAGTATGTGAAGAGGTGTTAATAGATAGCCATACTCCGCTGAATTGCTATGTAAACGGTACGAAAGGGTTATTTATTAAAATCTACAATAGTGGTAATGTATACTATGTTGATGAGCCTTCTACTTATAAAGACTTAAATGAAAAATTGGGTGAGGGAGACCTATTAAAGTTGAATTAAAAAAGGGACTTGATTTCTCAAATCCCCTTTTCCAAACCAACTAACTAGTATGAAACTAATTTCTTATTTTATCGTAATATTTTTTGGTTTTAGTACTTCTTGTTTTGGAACAATGATAGTCAATATACCGTCCTCAAACTGAGCTTCAATCTTGTCATAATTAGCATTCTTTGCTAATAATATAACCCTTTCAAACTTGCCATAACGAAATTCACTCATGTGAACTTTGTCTTCTTCTTTTTCAGAGCTTGAACTTCTTACACCGCTAATTTTTAAGCGATTATCTTCTACTTCAATAGAGATATCTTCTTTCTTTATTCCGGCTAAAGATGCTTTTACTTCAAACTGAGATTCTTTTTCTTTCACCTCAATTGCTGGTTTAAATCCTTGAGTAGAATTTCCAAACTCTTCGTTAAAGAAACTATCTGCTAATTCTCCAAAATTACTAACTAACATATCTGATAGGAAGGTTGGACGTGGTTTAATATTCTTGACTTTCATTTTGTTTTTTCTCATGTTAGTTCAAAACCAATGCCCGAGCACGAAAAGAGACAAAAAGGCATTAAAACCAAGAACTAACTAAACATATTGCGACAAAATGGCTTGAATCGTGTGGGTGGATGGAGTTTTTGTATTTCTTCGTTTGGTATATTTTACTTCCAGATAGTTGTTTTCTGCAGAGGATTTTAGTAAAACTCAAGCATAAAAAAGCCCCAGCGGTAAAAACTGAGGCCTTAGTATTATTAAAATATTTTTAGTGTTGAACTATTATTTTCGAAACAGCTTTTTGATTGTCTCCAAT
>JABDQY010000160.1 GCA_013042025.1 Bacteroidia bacterium | reverse complement strand
ACGGTTTAACGTATAAGTATTCTAACAATACTGCTACTCATACTGTTCCAAACGGTAGTTCAAGCATGTGTGATTCGGTTGTAACCCTAGATTTGACCTTAAATCATTCTACAACAGGTACCGATGTAGTAACAGCATGTGATTCTTTTACATGGATTGACGGCATAACGTACAAATACTCCAACAATACCGCTACGCACACCATTGTAAATGGCAATTCAAGCATGTGTGATTCAGTTGTAACCCTAGATTTGACAATCAATACGGTATCTGATAAGAGTATCTCTAAAAGTGGAGCTACACTAACGGCATCAAACGCATCAGCAAGCTATGTGTGGTTGGATTGCGGTGATAATTATAGCGAAATTGTAGGTGAGACCAATCAATCGTTTACAGCAACCGCTGACGGAGATTATGCTGTTGAACTAACAGAAAACAACTGCGTGGATACCTCAGATTGCGTAACGATCATGTTGGGAGGTATCGAAAAAACATCTTTCACGAACAACTTTAAAATTTATCCAAACCCAAGTAACGGTAAGTTCTTCATTGAGTTTGAATCAATGCAATCAACAATTTCAGTTGCAATAACTACTGTCTCTGGGCAAATAGTTCAAGAGAGCACCTATGAAAATGTACAAGATATTAATCTAGAAATTACAGAGCCTGTTGGCATTTACATTCTGGAAATCACTGATGCAGATGACACTAATACTGTTACGAGGATTATGAAGAGATAACTTTTCTTAAAGAGACAATAGCCGACTCAACGGAACCTGTTTTCAAACTCCTTTGTTTCTTTAAAGAGTATAGACTCCGCTCCTTTTACTCCTTTTTCCACTATCAGAAGGGCACCTAAAGCGAGTTGCTTTGATGTTTTAATAAAGAACAATTGAAGCTGCTTACCTCCGGATCTAAATCGAGGTTTGATAGGCTGTTTTTTACTTCTTGTTTTTGGTTGCTTTACCTTCCCTTTTTTCTCACTGGGAAGTCTTAAATCTTTGAACTCTTTAATGTCCAAATCCAGCATATAAAAATGCACAAGTTTTTTAAAATAAACCACTTGATTTTCCCATAACAATTGACTTTCCGGATCTCGACTAAAACTCAAAAAACTCATTCTTACTGTTCTTACCAACTCTAATAATAACACAGCTTCCATACCTTTAACTACATTCATACGACTTAATTCTATTTGATTATACATTTTAACTAACGATTAACTTTACAACAAAAGTATACTCAGATTTAACTTATTATCAGCGTATTAAGCTATTTCTTCACCACTTAAAACACCTTAAAATCACTTGAATTAAGTTAAATTAAACACTTAATTACACTTAATTATTTACTTAATTATATATTTTTGTACTTAACAGTGTTATTAAGCAGTGCTATACCATCACAGGAACTTGCAGTTCGTTTTATACGAGATGCACTTCCTCAGGCTCAAGAAATTTACTGCATTTCTAAGCTTACCAATGATGCTATTCATGTAGAAACAGAGCAGGGAGAATACACTAAAAAAACACCTCCTACTCTTGGGTCATTTATCGAAAAAGCAACAACGGGTTGGTATGCCAAATCAGAGACTCCTTTTAGCAATTCAAAGCAACTTGGACAAACACTATTGGAGATGGAACTGGATCGTGATTTTCTCTTTTTAAAAGGGATTCAATCTGAAGACGCTATGCTGTTCTTTCTCATTCAGTTTAAACCTTTTGGTTTATCCAAAAACAAACATTTAATGGCTGGTGAAAAAAAGCTATTGGAACATTGTGTTCGAGGTTTTCTATCAGCAATACTTTCACAGAAGGAATCCGACAAAACCATTCTACAACAATTGGCTAAATCCAATGAACTCATTAAGTCTGAAGTACATACCTACAAGCAGCAACTGGATTACCAAAGTAAAAACTTTGAAATTGCGGTAACACAATTCATTCAACTCATTGTAAACAAGCTGCAAACGAAATATGGTGTTACCATCCGCTTGTCAAAAGCGTTTATTGAAGATTTAAAAAACTACAATCAATCTTTTGAGCAACTAGAAGAGAACTTAGAAAAGCATGTCCAAATTGAACTAAACCTTGCATTAATACAAGGTGAAAGCAAAATTACGCTCACTCCTACTCATTTAAAAGACCTAAGTAGAACTAAACCTAAGGTGCTTTCTCAAACAGACGAGGACAATCCGCTTAATCTTGGTCGCTACGCTAAGACCTATAAACTCTTAAGTAGATACGAACACGCTGCAGAAGCTGCGAAACAACAAGGACTTTCAATCATTGGTAAAAATATTGGCATTGCATGTACACCTTCTGTTTCCAATGCATCCATAACAGACGCACTGAATAAGCATGCTAAAAAGATTTTTGAATTGTTTAGCCGATATCCAGACAATTGGCCCATTATTCGAACTGAGTTTAGGTCTGTAGCAAATATTATAGAAAAAGAAAGTATTCGAAGGCAAAATATTGCCTAAGAAGCAGCAACTGGTTTTCTTACCTCACAAGGCTTAATGATAAAGAACCCATCATCACCTTTACTTTGATACAACGGCATAAAGATATTTCCGTTTACATCTGAAACAATGTCACCATGTTTGTTTTTTGCAAGCACTTCACTCTTAATTATTTTTTGAAAATTTGAAAAACCTGCTTCCATTTTAAATTCTTCTTCTTCATCGATTTTATATCGCTTAATCAGCTCAAAATGATTGTGCTTCGGCTTCAATTCATCATCCAATATTTCGTGAAGTTCACTTACCAAGCTGTCCGAAAGATCTGGCATAAATCCGGAATAAAACATACTTAGTACAACAAAGGCTTCGTGCTTAATGATGCTAACTCTACTATGATGTTGCCCAGATTCAAAGGCCATACCGCAATGTCCTTTTTCACACATCCAACCCAACATTGTTCCATCTAAATAACCAATTAAACCAGTAACATATGGAACATCTAAATTTTCGACAAAACTTATATTATCTGGAGTATCTTTTGTCACCAAAAACGGAATTGTTGGTGCAGAGGTTGTGTGCAAGTCAATTAAGTATGCCCTACTAAAATCTCCTTTCAATTCTTTTTCAATAATTCTTCGTAATTCTAGGAGTTCATATACTTCAGCAGCATGGTAATCATTTGCTCGTTTAAAATGTTTTACATCCCAAATTCGGTTTAAATCCATAGAGAGATAGCGGATATTTTGTCTTATTGCTTCTAAATTTCCACGCAAAGCAATAGCTCGGCCTTTCACTTGTGTGGTTCCGAAGCTAAATTCATTAAATACTTTTTCAAGAGCTGAGATTCCAGTTGTCTCGTTGCCGTGTATTCCTCCTATAAATATGAGTAATGGTCCTTCCCCATCACCCGTAATTTCACCAATTATTCTCTCCACTATTTTCTAAAAATATTTACCAGTTTTGCAACCTGAACTACATCACTTTCGCTTATTAATCCGGCTAAATGATTGCCTTCTGTAACTAACACACAAGACGACCTATTTTCTGCCATCAAATTTACAACTTCTTCTGTTGTTGCGTTAGGAGAAATAGTCAAATAATCTGTGGTCATTATTTCTTTTATCGAATCCGCTTTCTTTTCATCAGGTAAGGTGAGGTATTTCAATAATTCTTTTGCTGTTATCAGTCCAACCAGTTCGTTTTTACTGTTCTCTACTGGAACACTTCTAATATTTTTCCAGTCCATTAAATTAATAGCAAGTTCAACAATATCATTTTCTTTAGCGATGTACAACTGAGTCTCCATGATGTCCCGAGCCTTACTAAAGTGCTTTCTGGCATAATCTTTCTCCAGATTAACATCTCCCCATTCATGTACGGGTTTAGACGACATTTGATTATAGTAAATTGCTTCCGTTATATTTCTACTCGCTTCATTTGCGGTTGACCCTTCAAGAAGCGTACTAAAATTCTTAAGAATCCACTTCGAACCATTTCTATTTAAAGCTACTCTGTCCTCTACAATACCTATTAACTCTTCAACTGATGCCTTAGAAACACCACCTTTAAGTAGCCCCTTTCTAGCCATAGGTATAATTACTTCGATTAATAAATTCTCGGCACTAATAGTTTTTCCAAACCATTTAAATTGACAATCCAAACCATTTCTGCATGCATTATAAAAGTTATAGCGTGCATCCTCAAACTTTACCATTTCTGAGAGTTTTCGATACTCTTCAGGCATAGCATACATTGCCCCTAGCCAAACCGCCGCATTTGCAATTTCATCTTTTATCGTTGGACCAGAAGGAATATATCGATTTTCAATACGTAAATGTGGTTTGCCACCTCCTACACCATAACATGCTCTATTCCATTTGTAAACTGTTCCATTATGTAAGTTTAGAGCTTGAAGTTTAGGTATTCTTCCTTCATCCAATTCCTTAATTGAATCTTCTTGTTCGCCAGTTGCAAAAAGCAGATTAAAGCGACTAATATTATCCTTATATAAGTCTATTACTGTGCCTTCTAACCAGCAATTACCAAAGGTTACACGAGGTTCTTGTTCTCTTTTTATATTGGTTGATGTTCTTGTATCAACACTTTGTTGGAACAATGCAATTCGAGTTTCTTTCCATAATCGCCTTCCCAATAAAAGAGGCGAATTAGCACATGCAGCCAATATTGGTCCAGCGAGCATTTGAGACCAATTGTATTTTACAGTAAACTCTTCAGGACTTATCTGCATATGTACCTGAAAGCTTGTGTTGCATGCTTCGAATAAGATGTTGGGATGACTCGTAATTAGCTCATCTACACCAAGAATGTTTAACTCAAAGTCACTTCCCCTAGCCTTTTTCATAACATCATCCAACGCCTTATAGCGTGGATTAGGAGTCATATGGTCAAAACTTAAGTGCTCTTTTCTTAGGGTAGGCAAAATCCCTGTCATCACAATATGCGTATTTTTCTCTGCTGTTACTTTTTGAGCTAAAGTCATTAAATCTCTCAGCTGCTTTTCCATCCGAACAAAACAGTCTTCATCAAATTCTTGTGGATCAAGATTCGCTTCAATATTGAATTTGGCAATTTCTGGAACAAAATGAGGGTCGTTTATAGCTTCAAGCACCTCCATATTATTCATTTTAGGAGAGAAGTGGCTATCTACTAAGCATAATTCTTGTTCAGCTCCTATACGTGTAATACCTGCTTCAATTAAGCCCTCATCGAGCATTCGTTGCAATGCTTTAATGTCATTCAATAATAGGCGAGTGTAACGTTTTTTGGCCTCGGTATCAGAAAAGTTCTCTTTTGATTGAATTCCCATGAATAACTTTAGTTTAATGCTAAATTAGTATTTTTTTATCCAATGTTACAAACCTGGTTTAAAAGAAATTTGAAGTTACTTTTAGAACAACCTAAAAAATAAGTCTAACCCATAATGTACTCTAACGCTATTTTATTGGCCAATATCTTCCAATTAGGTACAAGTAGTGTATAACCTATTTGAAGCTATACCTAACTTCGCAACCAAATTACAAACAGTGGCACGTAAAGCAGTAGGAATATTATTTGGGGGGAAATCTACCGAACATGAGGTTTCAATTCGATCAGCACGAAACATTGCAAAAGCAGTTGATCGAGACAAATTTGAAACCATTCTAATTGGAGTTTCTAAAAAAGGCAATTGGTTTTTAAAAACGGAAGAAGAACTAATGTCTGAAGATATTGTTAAGGAAAACGAGCACTTGTTACAGCTTATTCCTGGAAGTAAGAAGGATCAAATTCTTAAATCAAAAAATCAAGCATCAATTGGTACTTTGGATGTTGTGTTTTCTATCATCCATGGAACTGGTGGTGAAGATGGAACTATTCAAGGACTGTTTAAAATTATCAATATTCCGTTTGTTGGACCAGGCGTACTTTCATCTTCTGTTTGCTTGGACAAAGAGGTGACTAAACGTTTATTACGCGACTCCGGCATACCAAACGCAAATTTTTTAAGCTATTTAAGTTCAGAAAAAAACAACATCTCCTTTGAGAACGTAAAAGAAGTATTAGGTATGCCAGTTTATGTAAAACCTCCAAACCTAGGTTCTTCAGTGGGAATTTCGAAAGTAAGCACAAAGGAAGAGTTTGATAATGCTATTGACTACGCTTTCAAGTTTGATCGTAAGGTACTTATTGAACAAAATGTCAAAGGTCGTGAAATTGAATGTGCGGTTTTAGGAAATAGCGATGTGAAAGCTTCATTGCCCGGAGAAGTAGTAACAGTAAAAGATAGTCACGAATTCTATTCGTATGAAGCAAAATATATTGATGCGAATGGATCGATAACTAAGATACCAGCAGATTTACCTCAAACAGTGATACAAAAAGTTCAAGATATAGCTATAAAAGCGTATACATGTTTGTGCTGTGAAGGTATGGCACGTATTGATGTGTTTGTAACTGAAAACGAGGAAATAATTGTAAATGAAATAAACACAATTCCAGGGTTTACGGACATTAGTATGTATCCTAAGCTTTGGGAAGAGACCGGTATCTCTTATTCAAATCTAATTACCAAGCTTCTTGAATTGGCTATAGATCGTTATAACGAAGAGGAACAAATGACTACTAGCGTATAAACTACCAGAATTGCTTCAACAACTCGTAACAAAACCGCATACCAAACAAACTATCAATGAAATAATTGATTTCGTTGGAGATAGTCCGGATATTTTTTCTGAATTGATGGACTT
>JABDQY010000148.1 GCA_013042025.1 Bacteroidia bacterium | reverse complement strand
TCTTGATGGTGTGTATATCTATCTTAATTTGACTCCTTAATTGATTGTCTTCGAATCGATAGCCATCCCAAATTGTGCTTAAACCAAAGCTTAGCTTTACTGGTTGTTCAAATTGTAAATCTCTGTAATAATCTAATTGAGCACCGATTGACTTTTCGTTTCCATTTATCCAGAACCCCCTAACACCAAGCCCTATTGTGTTTTTTTTAAAACCTTGATTATACTTTAGCGTTCCTATATAGCTATAGGGCTGCCTATACTTCGTATCAAAACTACCTGGTTTGGAAAGGTTATAATGAACCAATTTAGAAGGTACAAAATCATAAGCCAACTCTAAGCTCGAGTTTGACTGAGCGAAAGTCATAATTCCAAGTAGTATAGCTATTAACGTAAATATAGTTTTCATTCTATTGTTTAACAAGTTTAATGTTTGCTTGCTCTATTACACCATTTTTTATAATTCCTAATGAATATTGATCGCAATTATATCCTCTAATCCAAGTTCCTTTTAAATTATTTTTATCGATGTTAATGGTAAAAAAAGGATTTCCATTCTTGCTATTTCCTTCTGATGTAGCGTATGTTATGTTACCATTTTCTATAGATAATGGTAGTGGATTACCATAGTCTATATAATATTTTCCTTGTTGTTTAAAAATACTCAATTCGAAGGTATAGCTATAATAGTCAGGACTGCTTGTACATATTACAGAGTCACCTCTTATGGGAATTCCGTGAATTTGATCATCGCTATTTTGTACGCTGGTTGGCCATGATCTTTTAATTACATTGACCTCTACATTATAATTGCCTTCTAGTCCTATAGCTATTTCAGACTTACCACAAGAGACTAAAACTAAAAAAGTGAGCAAAATATACGTTTTCATGCTTTTCAAATATAGAGGATATATCCCGTTCTACTCAATACTTCATACTCAAATACTCAGTACTAAAAGTCTCATATCTCACAATCTCAAATCTTATGTCTCAAAGATACTCCAAAACTCTTTCCATTTTCATTCCTCTGCTTCCTTTAACAAGCATGGCTCCGTTAACAAGGTTGAGCTTTTTTAGTTCAGCTCCCAACTCTTCCATGGTTTTGAATGTAGAAATTCCACAGTTTTCAGATACTGCATCAAAATGATTTCCAAGTAGAAGAATTCTGTCGAAGCCAAATTCCATTGCCCATTGCAGCAATTCAAGATGTTCTTGATTAGCGGTCGGTCCCATTTCAAACATATCTCCAAGTATTAATACTTTTTTATCTTGAGGCATTTTAGCAAAATTACGAATGGCTACTTGCATGCTGCTTGGATTTGCATTGTACGCATCAAGCAAGATAGTATTTGAGTCCTTCTCAATTAATTGAGAGCGGTTGTTGTCGGGCTGGTATTCAGCAATTGCGTCCGCAATTTTGTCTAATGGTATTTCAAAATGCTCACCAATTGCAATTGCTGTTAGGATATTGTCTAAGTTGTAATCACCCATTAAAGGAGATTGGAAACGTATATTTTTATATTCGAACCGAATTTGAGGAACTAACGAGCTTATTGAACAATCATTCTTGGAATAATATACTTTACTCTCAATAGATCTACTCATTCGATCTAACCATTCATCATCTTTGTTAATAAAGGCAGTTCCATTGTTTTTTAATAGATAATGGTAGATTTCACTTTCTTCTTTGGCCACTGCTTCCAAGGTTCCAAATCCCTCTAAATGTTCTTTTCCTATATTGGTGATAAGACCAAAATTTGGTTTTGAAATTGCACATAATTCTTCAATTTCTCCAGGGTTATTGGTCCCCAATTCAATAATGGCCATTTCACAATCTTGCGGGGTTTTTAATAACGTGATTGGAACGCCGATGTGATTATTAAAATTCCCGGCGGTGCAATGGGTGTTGTATTGTTTATTTAATACAGCAAAAAGTAGATTCTTTGTTGTGGTTTTTCCGTTACTTCCTCCAATTGCTATAAATGGTATATCATAACATGTTCTGTGGAAAGTAGCTACTTCTTGAAAAAAAGTAAGAACATCTTTCACTTGAATTAGACGCGAGTCTGTTCCGCAATCTTCATCAACTACTGCAAAGCTTGCACCTTGTTCTAATGCTTGAATTGCGAACTTGTTTCCATTAAAATTTTCACCCTTAAAGGCAAAAAATATGCACCCTGTCGTGATGTTTCGACTGTCCGTACTGAAATTGAAATTGGTTTCTATAAGGAGATTGTAAAATTTAACGGTATCCACAAATAATTATTTAGTTCTATGCAACAAAAGTGGTAAATTAGTGGTCTTCTACAAAAGCACTTCTATGAAAAAAGTAACCATACTGTCTAGTTTATTGTGTTTTGCTCTTTTTGCAAACGCTCAATTATTCGAAATTTCTAGTGATCCAGTATTCAGAGACCAGAATGGTAATGTCTTAAAGTTGGCTCTATCTGGAGGATTAAATCAACCTCAGTTTTCAAACTTTGATTTTAACAAGGATGGCAAACAAGACTTATTTGTATTTGAACGCACAGGCAACAAAGTACTAACCTTTGTTTCCGAAACCGCCAATGGAGTAATTCAATATCGCTATGAACCTGCGTATGAAGATTTCTTTCCAACCGCAAAGGAGTTTATGATGCTTAAGGA
>JABDQY010000147.1 GCA_013042025.1 Bacteroidia bacterium | reverse complement strand
ATTACAGGGATAAAACTCGTGAACATCCCAATACTGTTTGGTTTACCACCAATAATCATTGGCCAATCCACTACGTTCATACTATAAGCAAGTGTAAAACCTGATAGAGAACCCATCAACCCACATAGAAATGCTCCTATGGTAAGGTTTGATCTCTCATAACCTAAAGCCTTATCCAGGTGATGAACTGGAAAAGGAGTGTAGCAATCAAATATCTTTACACCTTTTTTCTTTAGTTTATCTACTGCATGTAAAAGCTTATCAGGATCATCAAAAACCCCAAGTGTAAACTTTTTATTGTCTAATAATATACTTTTATCTACCATTTTACTCTTTGTCTTTAATAATTGTTTTAACCTCTGACATATTTATCACAGGTAAGAATTTTGCGAACAAGAAGAAACATGTAAAGAATAATCCAAATGTTCCTAAGAAAATTCCAACCTCAACCCAAGTAGCGTGGTACATAACCCATGAACTTGGTAAAAAGTCTCTATGAAGTGAAGTAACGATAATTACGAAACGCTCAAACCACATTCCGATATTCACAATAATTGATACTATGAATATAAACCATGGTGTAGTTCTTGCCCATTTACTCCAGAAAATTTGAGGAGCTACAAGGTTACAAAACATCATTGTCCAATATGCCCAAGCATACGGTCCAAACATTCTGTTTGCAAATGCATACTGTTCATATTGATAACCTGAATATGCTGCAATTACAAACTCGGTAATATATGCCAAACCAACAATTGACCCCGTAAGTAGGATTACTTTAGTCATTGCTTCTAGGTGCTCTACAGTAATGTAATTTTGATAGTTCATTACGTGTCTAACAATAAGAAGAAGCGTTAATACCATACCAAAACCAGAGAAAATTGCACCGGCTACGAAGTATGGAGGGAAGATAGTGGTGTGCCAACCTGGTATAACCGAAGTTGCAAAGTCCATAGATACAATTGTATGTACTGAAAGTACCAGTGGAGTAGAAATACCTGCAAGAATTAATGCAACTACTTCATATCTTGCCCAAGTTTTAGCTGAACCATTCCAACCCATTGCAAATAAACCATACCAGAATTTTCTAGCTTTGGTTGTTGCTCTATCTCTAACAGTTGCAATATCTGGAATAAGACCTAAGTACCAGAAAACTAATGATACAGATAGGTAAGTTGATATCGCAAATACATCCCATAGCAGGGGAGAGTTAAAGTTAACCCATAGTGATCCGAATGCATTTGGTAAAGGTAAAGGCCAGTATCCTAACCATACACGACCCATGTGAAACAAAGGAAATATAGCTGCACAGAATACAGCAAATATTGTCATTGCTTCTGCCGATCTATTAATCGACATTCTCCATTTTTGTCTAAAGAGCAAAAGAATTGCTGAGATCAGCGTTCCTGCGTGACCAATACCAACCCAAAATACAAAGTTGGTAATATCCCAACCCCACATTACACTTTTGTTTACATTCCACGTTCCAATTCCTTCCCAAACGGTCCAAGTAAGGGTTAAAACCAAAACAAACAAGAAAACAAGAGCTATGATAAAACCCATCCACCATGATGATGTAGGTTTGTTTTCAATAGGTCTACAGATGTCTTCTGTTACGTCGGAGTAAGTTTTTCCGCCTGTTACTAGCGGCTGTCTTATGTCTGCTTGATACATGCTGTTTTATTAATGAGCTTTAGGTTTGGTTGTTTCTTTTTTATTTCTAATCTTGGTCATGTACTTGATGCTTGGTTTTGTTCCAAGTTCCTCAACTACACTGAATCCTCGGTCGTTACCGTATAACTTAGATACTTCACTTTCTGAATCGTTTAAGTCACCAAATACAATTGCATTGGATGGACAAGTTTGAGCACAAGCTACTGTAAATTCGTCTGTTCCCATTTTACGATTCTCACGCTTTGCTGAAAGCTTTGCAGTTTGAATTCGTTGTACACAGAAACTACATTTCTCCATAACACCTCTAGAACGAACAGTAACATCTGGATTTATTACCATTTTACCTAAATCGTTGCTGAAGTGATAATCGAATTTTTCGTTTTCGTTATATCTAAACCAGTTAAATCTTCTTACTTTATAAGGGCAGTTATTACCGCAATACTTAGTACCAATGCATCTGTTGTAAGTCATTTGGTTTAGACCTTCACTACTGTGCGTAGTTGCTAATACCGGACAAACAGTTTCACATGGTGCATTATCACAATGTTGACATAACATAGGTTGGTGTACCACTTTCACATTTTGATAGTAATCTGATGAGTCAGTAGCTTCAGAATAAGCTTCCATCACTTTCTCTTGCGTCATGTATTCACCACTCTTCAAACTTCTGTCACCACCATTTACAAGACTCATACTTAAGTCTTTATCTGTAGGCACTTCAAAGCTGTAATATCTATCAATACGCAACCAGTGCATTTCTCTACGTCTTCTTACCTCATCTCTTCCAACAATTGGTACGTTATTCTCAATGCTACAACTAACAATACAAGCACTACATCCAGTACACTTGTTTAAGTCAATAGCCATTGCCCAGTGATGTCCTTTGCTATAGTCATGAGAATCCCATAACGAAATAGCAGCAGGTTTGTGGAATACGTTTCCAGCAGTGTTGTCTTTATTGTAAGCGTCTAAGCTAGCTTCTCTTACAATATCTCTTCCTTCAATAGAATTGTGAGTTTGAGTTCTTGCAAATTCATATCCAGAATCTACTTTTTCTATTGTAGGATTTGCAAGTAGGTAAGAAGCTCTGCCTTCTTTAGACATTGCAACTAGCGGATATGCATTTTTTCCTAAGTCTTTTAAGTCGTTTTTAACTGAATTTGGTAGTACTCGACCAAATCCAAGTGCAACACCATATGTGCCTTTAGCTTGTCCTGGCTGAATTACCATCGGAAGGCTTTCAATTTTACCATCACCAGCAGAAAGATTAACAATGTCACCATCTTTCCAGTTGTTTGCTTCTGCATCTGGCATCGAAACTGACAAGTAATTATCCCAAGTTACTTTGGTAACTGGATCTGGCATTTCGTGGGCCCAAGGAGTATTTCCATATGCTCCATCTCTTACACCTACTTTTTGATAGATAATTAAATCAGATGTAGTTGCCTTTCTAGACTTGATTGCAGCTATACAATCGTCAGCCATTATTCCGTCTGCAGGAACACTTCCATTTCCTCCATTATCAATAAATCCATTTTCAATAGCCTTATTGAAGTCGCCCCCAATTGCATCATTAAAAACTGATTTTGTATAGTGGTATGCATGTGTTAATTCATCGCTATCTTCCACATTAGCGCCTGTCCAAGCAAGTAAAGTACTTGCT
>JABDQY010000144.1 GCA_013042025.1 Bacteroidia bacterium | reverse complement strand
CCGTAGTATGTTGCATACAGCAAATTTGACCCATTGCCATTAAGTTTCGAAATAGTAGCTGAGGAATTCCAATATCCTCCTGTTACTGAACTAGGGTTAGAGGTCATTAAAGCATCTGATGTTACTGGAAAATTAGTTGATCTGGAAATACCACAAACAATTGCTTCTTCCCTAACATTTGCCGCAATTCGCACATTAGAATTATAAATAAAACCTGAGTAATAGAGTTCATCTCCAGAACCTCCCAAATAAGTGGAATACCAAACATTTGTACCTGATGCAATAAACTTAACTACTACAACATCTGCTCCACCCTGATTAGTAGACTGATATGCATTTGAAGTGGTGTAGAAATCACTTGATCTTGAGATACCAGCAACATACGCTTCGTCCTTTCCATTAACATAAACGCCTTCAAACCAATCGTCTCCAGTACCTCCCATCAATTTGGAATAAACCAACGATTGCCCGTTTGAATTGAACCTACAAATGAAACCATCATTTGTACCTAAAACGTTGTAATTAAAAATATTTGACCCAGGAGTTTTAGGGAAATTACCAGATGCAGTCTTCCCTACAATATATATATCTTGAGAAGGGCTAAGTGCAACCTCATAAGCTGCATCCGCTTCAGTGCCGCCAACATACGTTGAAAATATTAATCCGGTTCCTGTTGGATTCATTTTGGTTAAAAATGCATCTCCTCCATTCCAATAATAACCACCCGATCCATTTCCAGCATAGGTTGATTGAAAACAGCCTGCTGTTACTGGAAAATCACTTGAACGTGTTTCACCTGTGATATAAATATTGTTTGAATCATCCAATGTCATAGAATGAATTAAATCTGAGCCATTTCCGCCTAAAAAGGTCGAAAAAACAAGTGAATCACCATTTTTAGCAAACTTGGTAACATATCCAAGGTATTGATAATATCCTCCACCTGTAACCTTTGGTGTTCGATCAAAAGCCCCGGGTGTCGTAGGAAAATCGTCACTCCATGTAAATCCTGAAACTACAGGTTCTTGTTGTGCATTCACTGTTACCGTGAAGCAATATTCATAACTACTTCCCCCAAGATAGCTGAACCAGATGATGCTATCACCATCGGGTGCCATTTTACATATAAATGCATCGTAATAGCCATTGGTAGAGGTGTCGTATGAATTGGTAAGGCCAGGAAAACGGTCGTTCGTAATTCCTGCAATGTAAACATTGTCCTCATCGTCTATATCCAAATCATACACCCAAGTATAGGCCCAAGTTGTTCCGTTGTTACCTGATCCATAGAAATAGGTACTCCAATCTACATAAATTGGATCAAGTATTATTGTTTCAGTTATTTCTTCAATGCTACTTTCAAAGAGCAATGTATTGTTGTCGGCTAAGTAACTAATTTCTACTTCATCATTCGATGAAAGCACGTATGAGAAAGGTTTCTCTTCTTTCATCACTCCCCATTTTGTCTCATACTGTAGCACTCCGCTCTCTAATACCTCCAAATTTTCAACGCCTTCATACTTCAACTTGATATCAGAAATACGTGCTCCTGGCTTTAGAATAAAATCATATTTCAAATCTCCTTCTGAGCTTTTGTAAAATCGTAAATCAATATTTGGATAGATCTCCGGATAAATAACTTCATCAGCAACTTCTTTTTTGATATGTTGGCCATTGATATCAAAATAATTCACGTTTTTTATTTCGTGGAGATTAAGAGATGTAATGCTTGAAAATTGTGCCTCTGCAAGTTGAATTTCCCAAACCACATAGTCAAACTGCATGGATTCCTCAATTTTTTGAGGATTGTGAGGACGTGTAAGCTTTCTTAAACTAAATACTATTCTATCATCATAAAAGTCAACGCATGCATTGGGATTGTTATATCGATAGGAAAACGCTGCGTCATATTGACCGTTATTTTTTTCAAATAATGTGGAAGAAGAAGCAAATTGACCTTTGAGATTTTCTTGAATTAATTCTTTTTTTGAATTAAGTTCTATATCCTTCTTATTTTTGGCAACTGAAGAAAGAAAGAGCAGTAGAAAGCCAAAAAGTATAATTTTTCTAACTGCAAACATTACCTTACAAATATACACCACTACAGTTATATGTCTCTTATCAAACCCAAATGGTTGCATGTTAGTTTTGTCATATTATTTCTTTTTTTCTTCTTTTTTGTTTTTTTCAACTATGCTAATGAAAAACCAAGAGGAATTCACCAATGGGCACAAGCAGATCGTTTAGCGATAGCAGAACGATTTATCGAAGGTAGGTCTGTTGTTGATCCTGCAACGCTTTCCATAAAATCAGAAGACGGTAAAGTTGGAGTAGAGTTTTCTGGTTACCAATACCTTATCGCACAAATTGTACGATTGGGCTACCCACATAAATATCTCCCATTTCTTTATCGATTTTTAACTTATACCCTCTTTTTTTGCTCTCTATTTGTATTGGTATTCAATATCCTAAAAGAAGAATCTATACTTTTTAAATCTTTGGTGTTTATAGGTTTATTTAGCTCACCTATTCTTCTCTATTATTCCTATAATTTTTTGCCAGATATTTTAGCACTCACACTCTTGTTGTGGTGCTTCTATTTAATGCATAATAATTTCGAAAAGCATTTTATACCTATCTTATTAATCAGCGGTTTATCGCTATTTATCAAGACTTCATCAGGTATATATTTCATTAGTTTTTTTGCGATTTTCTTCTTAAAACACGTTCGTAAACCAAACCGGAAATTGTTAATCTCCGGCTTGTTATTTGCATTAATTGGTGCAGGTGTGGCCTATTATGATTATTTCCTTGTAAATCAACGCAATGCTAAGCTATACTCCTATGTTTTTCTTTCAGGAACCAGACCAGCACAGAATTGGAGCGAATTTGTTGAAATTTTCACAACGGCTAAACGGTTTCTAAAGGAGTATTTAAATACTTCACAATGGCTAGTAATAGGATTATTGTTGATATATCAACTTATCAGGACTAAGCAATTCCGTATCACGAATAAACATCTTCAATTGTCTTTCTTTGTTGCACTTGGTTTACTCTCTATCATTATTCTATTTGGGATTCAATATAAAGACCATGATTACTACGTTCTTGGCACGTTTATGCCAATACTTCTATTCTTTACGCTAAAATCCATTGCTCAAGTTGCTGAATACATTCACCCAAGAACAGCTGTGATAATTGCTAGCCTTTTTGCCGTAGTTTCCTTTACACAAGGAAGCAATCGTTATTTTAATCGAATGAGTGAAAATGTATTAATCAACGGACATGGTGAACCTTACAAAAGAGAATGGTTAATAGATGCTGACAAGAAAATAGCACCCTATGTTCCAAAAAATGAGCTCGTTTATGTGATTTATGTACCGGAGCCTAACTTTTCTCTTATCTATTTTGCGAGAAATGGAGCAACATTTAATGCAGAAGAAATGGCTCGTGACAATTCACCATTTAATTGGTTTCAAGATTTACAAGATGCAAAGTATGTTGTTTGTCCTGCAACAAAACTCGAACAATATCACCAAGATCAAGAGGAGTTCATTTCTAATTCTACCATTCTATTTAGCGACAATTATTTCACATTATATAAAGTAAATGGATATTGAATTTTTACGCAATTATTGTTTATCCAAACAACTGGTAACTGAGGATACTCCTTTTGATGAAGATACTTTGGTTTTTAAAGTGAATGGGAAAATGTTTTGTTTGTTTTCAATACAAAAATTTGAAAGCGTAAATTTAAAGTGCGACCCAGAAAAAGCGATTGAATTTCGAAATGAATACCATTCTATAGAGCCTGGGTTTCATATGAGTAAGAAACATTGGAACACTGTTCGCTTTAATGGAGATGTTTCAGATGAATTTGTTCTTCAACTTGTTGACCATTCTTATGCTCTTGTGATTAGTGGAATGTCTAAGAAGGATCAAGCCTTGTTTAATCTGTAATGTTTGTTGAATCCATAGACATCGACATATTAGGGCAACATTTCGTTTTGTTGAAAGAGAAAGCTTTGTATTGGAAAGAGCGTAAATACTTGTTGCTAGCGGATGTTCATGCAGGTAAAGCAAGTCATTTTAGAAACAACGGAATTCCCCTATCTACAGATTATTTGCTCCAAGATCTTAATAAAATAAATGAGTTGATTGAGCATCTTAATCCCTTAAAAATTATCATTTTAGGTGACTTATTTCATAGTGATAGAAACATTGAAAATAAGCTGGTTGAATCATGGATTGAAGAATTATCAGTAGATGTTGAACTCATTATTGGCAACCATGATATTCACTC
>JABDQY010000136.1 GCA_013042025.1 Bacteroidia bacterium | reverse complement strand
CTAGTACCCCTAGAAATAGCTCTTGAATTTGAAATTTAGATTTTGTTATTAAGGGTTCCAGAACTGAAGTGAAGAGAGATGAAGTTGCTAAACATGCAAGTGTAATTGACGCATTATTTCCCAACTTAATACTACCATAAAAGGCAACCCAATGCAATGAAACTATTATACCAATCAGAATATATCGTATAATGCTTTTTCTTTGAATAGATTTTATTCCTCTTAATGCTCCTGGAACGAATGCCAAGCCTAAAACAGCTATCCATAAACGGTTCCATACAAGTGAAATTGAGTCAAGGCTAATTAGTTTACCGAGAATAGCAGTAATTCCAAAGAGAAGTACTGCCACGTGCAATTGTAGGTATGCTTTTTGTTTATTATTTATTGGTACTGGCAAGTACAGCAATAATAATTTAAATTTACCAAGTGTTATGAAAACAAGAACTTTCAAACAGGCCTTAAATTTGGCCAAGCAAATATTCACTAATAATGAAAAAGTTAAAGAAGTATTTGACGACTCAGGTACTAAGGCTGAGGAAAAAAAAGATGCTATAGGGTCAGGATTGTGGGCAGATATTCAAACGTTAAGAAAAATGGTGTTAGCAGCTCGTAATGGGAAATATAAATTCTCAAAGAAGACCCTTATTTATGTCATCGGAGGGTTAATTTATTTTATAAATCCATTTGACTTGGTTCCTGATTTTATTATCGGCTTAGGTTTTCTCGATGATGCAGCGGTAATTGGAATTGTTATAAAGAAAGTAAAAGGAGAATTAGAAAAGTTTAAGTCAGAGACTACATTTGACGATGTTGAAGTAATTTCGTAGCCAAATGTCTAAGAATCAAAAATTAAAGGATCTAACAGATAAAGATGGTAACCATCTTAGTCCGGCACTAGCCGATGATGTAAAAAACTATCTTATCGATATTGACGGAACGATAACAGACGACATTCCGAATGAAGAACCCGAACGAATGGCAACATGTAAACCGTTTCCAGACGCCTTAAAAACGTTAAACAAATGGTACGATCAAGGTCATATCATTACGTTTTTTACTTCTAGAACTATAGAGCAAAAAGAGGTTACCGAGAAATGGTTAGACAAACACGGTTTTAAACATCATGGAGTGTTATATGGAAAACCAAGAGGAGGAAACTACCATTGGATTGACAATCACATTGTAAGAGCCACAAAGTATAAAGGTAAGTTCACAGATCTAACATCTCAGTTAAAGCTAATAGAGATGTTTGAAGATTAGAAATTCTAGTCTTTTTTAGTTGAAGTCAGTGAGATTTTAACAGTAACGTCGTCACCCAACATCCAGCTACTTTCTCCAACCCCATAATCAAGTCTGTCGACTTTAAAACTGCCGGCAAATTTTCCTTTACCGTTCGTTTCAGTAAATGTAAAAGGAACCTTAACTGACTTTGTTTTTCCTTTTATTGAAACGTTAAAAGTTCCATTATAGTTATTTCCACCTTTACTTGAAAAGGCTGTTGATGTCATCACAATTTTTGGATGTTTTGCTGCATTAAAATATTCGGGTTGAAGCAAGTGGTTGTCTCTCTTTTGAATTCCTGTTTTTATTGTATTTACATTAACAGAAGCATAAATCTTAGAATTTGCTAGATCATTTGGGTCAAAACTAACTGTAGCTTTTAGTCCAGATAAGGTGCCATCCACCGTAACTCCAGTGTTTTTTATATAGAATTTAACAGAAGCTGAATTCGGTGTCCATGAAATGGCTATTGCAGCTGAAGCTGTAAAAAGTAGTGCGAATATTAAATGTATTTTTTTCATTTCTTATTTGTTAAAAGGTTTATAGTTAATCGATACCATTCCCATGAGTGATTTATATCGAAATCTGTCATTGTTAAAATTATAATCTATCTTATTGTAAGTGGTATATTCTGTAAAGAGAAATGTAAGTCCAGCATTAATACTTAGTTGGTCATTGAAGTTATATGTTCCATATAATTCGCTATTCAACATACCAATATCATTATCACTTATTAGAAGTAAATTATAGGAAGTAGGTTTAGCTACTTCGTATTTGTTCGCAGTTGTAGGTCTGTCGGATGAAATCATCTTTCCATCTACATCGTCTCCAAATGCAATGCCAAAAGCATCGATATTAAAGCCAAGGCCCCATTTGTCGTTGAAGTCATACTCTAAATAGATTACTGTGTTAATAGAATTGTGTTGTGCTCTCTGGACACTAAAAGTGTCAATATTTTCATTTAAGTTTTCTATAAAGAGTACTTGAGGTCCCTTTTCCCCACTTGTTAGCTCCGCTGGGGCGGTAACATAGTACTTGTCCTTACTTAAATAACCATTATAGCGTAACCCATATCCAAGTTTGAATTTTTTGTTTTCAGTAATTCCATGGACTTGTTTCCAAGACAATGAAACGTTTAACTCTGAAGAACCACCAGATAGAGCTAATCCAAAGTCGTGATTCTTTCTAAAGGGTATTTGCGAGTATGCACTTGTGCTTACTGTAAATACGAAAAGCAGTATTAATATTTTCTTCATAACTAAAAACATTCACCAAATACAATATAAAATCCATGACTATCCTTCGTTCGTCCATAGTCAAATCGAATATTTGCTTGAGACTCTTTATGGATTTGAAAACGAAGGCCTCCACCGTAGTTATAATGAAAATGATTAACTCTGAAATTACTCAAATCATCATATACTTGCCCTATTCCTGCAAAGGCAGCTACTCCTATTCTCCAAAACACATTTCTTCTAATCTCAGCTTGTGCTAATGCCAAATTATTGTCTCTGAATCTACCCGCATAGTAACCTCTCAAAAATCGTGGGCCTCCTATAAATGGCATCATTCTAAACGGCACAACACCTTGATTTTGAACGGCGTATAGGTTCGTGTTTAATGTCAATTTGTTGAAGGTATGATAGTACCTTGCGTCCAATCTCTGATTGGAATAACCTTTTGTAGAATGACTTTGGTCAAAATATTTAGAGATCAGCGTTTCAAGATAAAAGCCATCGGTTGGATTTAAAATATCATTTCGTTTGTCAATTAAAAATCCTATACCAGTTCCCAGAGATGCATACCCCATGTCATCAATTGAAAAACCTTCTTGCACTATATTTTTATTGATATGGCTTAGGTTTTGAAAGTGTATTCTTGGACCGATGTACCAATCTTTCTTAAGCTTTGTATATGCATTGATTTTAAAATCGAAATACCCAATATCAATTAAGCAGTGATCACTCTTTTCATTGTTGTTTCCAATACCAAAATAAAATTCAGGAAATTTGCTTAAATCATGAGAACCCTTAAAGTACCATTTATCGTTCTTTGTAAATAGGTTAAAATCGCTTTGAAATGATGCTTGTCTTCTAAGGGTTACATCTAAGAAAATTTGTGCATTGGATGATGAGGTGTTCGTATCTTTAGGATTTAGAAAACCTAAGAGTGTTGCTCCAAATCCCCAACTGGTTTCTGGAGTATGAAAAACACTAGGTAGTGGTTGTATTCTAAATCGTTTTACGCTATCGGTCTGAGCCCTCCCTTGAAAAAAGAGAGATACTAGAATTAACAATAGTATAGATTTAATTGGTTTCAAAGAAAGCTGTTTGTAAGTAGTACGATTTAGTTTTATTTCCTTACATAAAAAGGTTTGCCTTGCATGGAGTTAATAACAATAGAGCCAATTGGTGGGAGAAGTTTAAAGAGTCGAATAACCCAATGATGTGTAGTTGGATTAAGCATAATTCTATTCAGCGTTTTAGCCCTTTCAACTTTGGAACCGAACAATTGGTTCCAAGCTTTATCGTATTCCTTGCAAATAATACTAAAATCATCTTGTGTTCTACAGATTTCCGATAGCATTAAAGCTGTTTTAGCAGCAATGCTCATTCCATTTCCACTAAGCGGACTAATTGAGCCTGCAGCATCTCCGGCAAACAACATAGTGTTGTCAAAAAGCAATTCCTTATCGAACCGTATATTGCTAATAATTAACGGTTTATCCCAAAGAAACTCTGCAGATTCAAGTATTGATTTGAGTTTGAGATTTTTCATAAGGACATTTTCTTCAAGCTTTTGAACATTATTATTGGATGCTTTTAACTGTGAAGATTCACATAAGTAGCAAAGACAGTATTGGTTATCTTCAATCTTGCTCATACCACAATAGCCCCCTTCAAACGAATGCAAAGAGATCAAACCGGGATCAAAATCCCCTTTAATATGGTACTTAACTCCCACATAGTTTTTCTTTTGTAGTTTTCTTTTTTGATGAGTATAACTGGCAGAATACTTGCCATGAGCTCCAACTATAAAATCTGCAACAACCTCCTCTTTATTGTAATAAATAGATTGTCCATCAACAGAATCCACCTTAGTATTTGGATAAAATGTGATGTTATACTTATTGAATAGTTGAGTTAGTTCGAAATCAAGTTTAGCTCTGCTTAATCCAAATCCACCAATTTTTAGTGAACGTTTAAAACTTGCTCCTTTTTGTGAAGTCAATTCAAGCTCTTTTATGATTGGTAAATTCCAATCGTCCAATGAAAGACCAATTTGTTTAAAAAAGTCATAAGACTCCAGAGAGATAAATTCACCGCAAACTTTGTGTTTAGGGTATAATTCTTTTTCAAAAATCACCACCTTTTTTCCTTGCTGAGCCAAAAGAATTGCTAAACAACTTCCGGCAATACCGGCACCTATTATTCCTACATCATATTTATCCATAGATTATTATTTGATGTCTAAAAGCCCATTTCCACTTCAAGATATATTGTTTGGAACCAGCTTTTTGCAGAAGACTTTGCCATTCTTTCTTTTTGAATCCCCTGAGAACACTCAATGGGGCATCGTTCTTTACTAAGTGTGATTTAGAAAAAAGATGAGTTAAGATTTTTATACTGTAATATGCTAGAGGGTTGCGTTCTAAGTCGTTGATAATAAGGATGGTGTTGTTCTTTCTAGCAAATTTTATCAAACCAATAATTTCTTCATTTGACAGATGGTGTGTAAATAAAGAGGCGTGTAGCACATCTACATTCTGCACATGATCAGCATAGTTTCGGTAATCGTCTCGAATGAAACGAAGATTGTTGTTTAGGTGAGAATTGGCATAGCTCACGCAATCGGACTTGAGATCTATTCCAATTAAATTGCCAGTTATATTCTTTTTTTTGAGCCATTTATGTATTGCGTTTAAGGTATCTCCTCCACCAGAACCAAGATCGAGTATTGTAGGGTTGTTCAAATTTAATTGACTTAGTGCATTTATACTTATGGCATAACCTCCTAGATATCTGTTAATTATGTGAAGTTCCTTTAAGTTTAAGATTAGGTCTTCTTTGCCAACATCTAAATCCAACAATTCCTTTTTTGTAGAGCGTTTCTTAAACATATTCCAATAATGCACTTTCAAGTGTTAGTCCAGGTCCAAAGGCACATGCAATAATTTCATTGTTTAAAGATTCTGGCTTGTCTAGAAGTTTTTTGAGAACAAATAAAATAGTGGCGGAAGACATGTTTCCATAAGACTTTAATATTGCTCGAGAAGTTTCTACATCGGTGTCTTCAAGGTTAAGAATTGAAGATATTCCGTCAATTATCTGTTTTCCTCCAGGATGAATTGCCCAGTCAACCAACTTAGGGTTTCTATCAAAAAGATATTTCTTATTAAGTGATTCTTTTATACTTTTTGGCACGTCAGAGGATAAGGTCATCAGAAATCCTGAGGGAGATACTTTCCAACTCATTTCATTTTTTGTTTGAGGTATTATTCTCGACTCAAAATCTGACAGTTTATACTTCGCCTTATGATTGACCGATTTAACAATAGCTGATGCCGCACCATCAGCAAAAAGAGAATTAGACAACAGATAGTCATCATTACTTTTATTTTGAAAATGGAGTGTACATAGCTCAACAGATACTACTAGCACACAACGATTAGAGCTGGTACATATTTCATTTGCTAAACGCAACCCAGTTAAAGCAGCATAACATCCCATAAATGTAATGTTGTAGCGTTTGATGGTTGAACTAAGTTCTAATTGCTCTATTAGATCTATCTCAACACCCGGAGCTTGCAAGCCTGTGCAACTAATGAACACAATGTCTGTGATGTTGTCTTTGTTTTCTTCAAATGCTGGGTTATTTATAATTGCTTTTTTAGCAAGACTAACCGCAGAATTATGGTATTTGCTTAGTTTTTGCTCTAGTGGCAAATTAGTTAATGCTGATATATTGGGATCAACACAATGACGTTTTGAAATCGCACTTCTTTTAATCAAAAATCGCAGTTTTCGCCTAATGTCCTCATCTTCAATTTTTGCTGAATAGATTTGGAAGAACTCATCTTGAGAAAGGAATGTTTCAGGAACAGCAGTTCCAATATCTATTATATAGCCCACTATTTATTAATAACTAAGTAAAGGAAAAAAAGATTTAGAACCACAGCAGATATTGTACTCATTCTCATTGTGTGTTTGTAATTTGCATTAACTGTGTCTTTCAAAACTAGACTAAACCAATACAAGAAATAGGATATTATTGGTAATTGCACAATTATAAGAATATAGAACGAATAGATATCGGAATCTTTAAAATGGAAGTAGTAAAACAGAGTTGCTAAAGAGAACATCATACCAGAAAATATAAAAGTGCCAATGTAACCAAGTTTATAGCTAATTGTGGTGACATTATCTGTAAAGTCACTTCTGTGTTGATAGATTTGAGTTAAAGGATAGATTGCACCAATTTGGAAAGAACAAGCAAGCAAAGCAAATGAGTGATGGTTGAAGAATGATGTATATGATTTCCATCCCAAACTTGAGGTTTGAGAACCCCAATATTGTCCGATTCCAACACTTGCTAAATAATATGTAAAAGCACCTTGAAAAAAGAAAATTACAATAAACCCTATGTAAGGATATTTCTTTAAACGAATTTTTCTGTTACTGTACAATCGCGATGCACTAATATAAGCAAGTACCAAGAGGAAGAACTCCAATCCTAAAAATATGGAAACAGATAACGCAAAAAAATCAAGTATGTTGGCTAGCAAAAGAACCTTTTTATTAATGGCAGGAGGTTTTTTTAATCCACCAATGCTGTTTTGATCTTGGTCGTGGTAACTGTTGTATGCATTACTAGATGGATATATAATTAGGTGCAGTAATATGAAAGTTAAAAGAGCTTCAAATCTTTGGATATGGAAAGATTGTGAAAGTGCAAATAGAAACACCGGCATCAGCAGAAGTGAAAAGTGCAGCCTTAGATGCTTAACGGCATCTTTCCAATTATTGTAGTTTTTCAAGTTTTATTTGCTTTGATAATCGAATTTGCCATAAAGTAATCCATCCTTCGCCTACAGGTTCCCCGTCCATTTTAATATTAAGCTCAATGCCGTTAACAAATGCAGTCCCAAGTTCCCACCCCTTTTTAAATCTGAAAAGATAGCCAAGTTCAAAGGTGGGCTGAAGAACGGTAATTTTGGTTGTTCCTTTTTGGATAATTTCGGACGAATCTTCCCAATCAACTGAGATAAACCATAAGTCTGTTCGTGCACCTAAATAAAGGCCGTTGCATTGAGGTGTCAAATAATACCGATACCCAATTGAACCGCCAAAACCAAATCCACGTTCATCATCATTTAAACCACTAAAATCCCATCTTCTTGTAATATTGGTAGCAAGCCTTGCATTGAAACTATGGTGATTGTTGTTTGGTGAGTATTCAGCCTGAACACCAATTATATGACCTGCTGGATAGTAGTTGTATTCTGGACCAACGTATAATGAGTTGTTCTGACCATATAAAGAGAGAATTGAAATATAGAATAAGACATTAGCTAGAATAAGTCGCATGCGTTGTCAAATGTACGAAAACAAAAAAACCCACAGGCCAATTGACCAGTGGGTTCTGAAAAAGTTTTAAATTGGATTCTCTACCAATCGTCATCGTCAATGAACGGTGTCGCATCGCATGTTCGTTTCAAGTCATCGATAAGTTTGTTCATTTGATTATTGGTTGCCATTAATATTTTGTCGTTATTTTTAATGTTTTGTTTTGCTGTCATGTAGTATTCCAT
>JABDQY010000134.1 GCA_013042025.1 Bacteroidia bacterium | reverse complement strand
GGCACAAACAGGTACTAATTCGCCTTATAGTTTATCTGCCATCGGTGAATTAAAGTTTGCTGGGTTTACACAACATACAGCTGCTGGAGGAACCTCAATATCTGTAAAAGACAAAAACAATTTTTCTCCGGTAAATCCTGCAAGTTATGCAAACTTAGATTATACAGTTTTTGACGTAGGTCTGGGTTTGAGCTCAAGAAAATTTAGTTCAAGTACAGCTACTTCTCAAAGTGCAACGGGAAATTTTGACCACTTTGCAATGGCATTCCCATTTGAAACTGAACGAAAAATGGCATTAAGTTTTGGAACGTATCAATTTAGCGATGTCGGCTATGATATCGAAAACAGAATTAATACGGATACCCCATCTTACTATAACTTGTTTAGAGGCACTGGAGGACTAAACAAAGTATATCTTGGGTATGGAGTAGAAGTGTTAAATGGACTTAATGTTGGAGCCAATGTCAATTACTACTTTGGGAGTATTCAGGCTCTTACGGCAAAAGTATATCCAACAACAGATGATTTGTTTAGTTATAGTGATGAAACGTTCTTCGCTTATACTGGACTTGATTTTGATTTAGGTGTTCAATATTCTGTACAAACTAAGGGGCTAACACATACAATAGGAGCGACCTATCATAGTGCAGCAGATTTAAAAGGAGATGGTTACCGTTATTCTGAAACATTTTTTGGTAGAAAGTATGATCAGGGGACTTTAACGCCAATAGATACACTTTTGTTTGATGATAATCTGGCGAAAACCTCAATAAAACCAGGAGGTTTTGGCATAGGGTATACCCTTTCTAATCAAGACAAGTGGTCCCTATCGCTTGAAATGGAGCAAAACGCATGGTCTGGTGTAACAAATGAACTAAATGGTCTTTCATTCTTTGATAATATGAAGTATGCTGCTGGAGTTAATGTTATACCCTTGCCGAAATATGAAGACGAAGGAGATTTCTTTAAGAAGATTCGTTATAGTGCAGGATTTCGTTATGAGCAGCTTTATTATAATTTTTTTAATGAGCAGATTTCTGAGATTGGCATAAGTTTTGGACTAGGTTTACCAATTGTAAGACAATTCAGAGATGAAGAAGGAAAAAGAAGTATTGTGAGCAGAGTTAATTTAACAGCAGAATACATAAAGAGGGGAACAACTGATAACGGTCTTATACAAGAAGATTATTTTAATATAGGAATAGGATTAAATTTTAACGACAAATGGTTTACAAAAAGAAAATATCAATAATGAAAATAGAATTAAGAAATGTGATTTTATTTATGCTCATGGCTATGGCAGGAACTTTTGCTGTCGCTCAGAGTGGAAATGGTGATGGACAAAAAGTTGAAACTGCATGCGACAATAAGTTTGGAACAGACAGTGTTGAAACTCAAAAAAATCTATCAATGTTTAACCAGTACTACAAGGAGAAGAAGTATGTGGAAGCTTTCCCGTACTGGTATTACTTATTTAATAATGCTCCTTGTGTTCAAAAAAGAATCACATACAATGGTCCATACATTATTAAGAAAAAATTAAAAGACATTAACAAAACTCAAGGTAAAGAAGCGTATAGTGCACGATTGAAAAATGGTTTAGCAGATACATTATTTATGTGTCATGAACTAAGAATTAAATTCTTTGGTGATGAAGGTAAGGTTAAAGCTATATGGGCAGATGACATGTCTAAGCTTGCCCCAAAGAGAAGAGCAGAAGCATTAGCAATGTTCCATGAAGCTTCAACAATCTTAGGTAATAATATGAAATACGATGTTCCTAAAGATTATGTGTATTCAGCAGTGAAGCAACATAAGGTGAAGAAACTAAGTTTAGATAGCTTATTTATCATATTGGACGAAGTTACTCCGGTAATTGATTACAATATCAGTAAGTATACAATGCCTGGATTAAGTGCAAAAGATTCAATTAAGGGTACTAAATGGATAGCTACTCAAAACAGTATAATAAACATGCTGAAACCATATTTAGATTGCGAAAAATTGGTTGAATTGAAGGAGCCTGCTTATGAAGAGAATAAAGGAAATGCATCTTGGTTGCAGTCTACGGTTAAACTTCTTGACAGAGGTGGATGTGAAGGAGAAGCATTTTACTTAAAATGTTCTGAGCAATTATTTACATTAGAGCCTTCTTCAAGTGCTGCTCTTGCTTTAGCGAGAGCCTTTAAGAAATCTGGAGACGAGGCAAAGTCAACGTCTTATTACTTGAAAGCTGCTGACTTGGCAACGGATCCAGACAATAAGTTTGACATCTATATTAAATTGGCCAAAACCAGCAAGAATACAAAGCAATACTCTAAAGTAAGAGAATATGCTAGAAAAGCATTAGCAATTAATCCGAACAGTGGTGTAGCATACATCCTAATTGGAGATGCATATGCAGCAAGTGCTTCAAGTTGTGGATCTGGTAAACTTGGTAGAGGTGGTGTTTACTTGGCAGCTGTAGATAAGTATATTAAAGCAAGAAACGTTGACCCTAGTATAGCTTTAGATGCAAACGAGAAGATTTCGAAATATTCTTCTTACTTCCCACAAAAAACAGATGTGTTCTTTCTTAATATGAAAGATGGTGATAGCTATTCAGTTGGATGCTGGATTGGAGAAACCACTACCATAAGATCAATCGGAGGATAATTCCCATGGTCTTAGATAAAATATTTGGAATAGCGATGATCTTTATGATTATCGCTATTTTATTTGGATGCAATCCATCTCAAACCAAGGAGGAGTTAGCAGACATGAATGAACTTCTAGATAGCCTTTCTGTAGAAGTGGCTAAGGATGTGAAAATAGTATATACTGATTCTGCAATCTTGAGAGCTAAGATATTTGCTCCTGTGATGAAACGCTATCCTGACAAGGATAATCCTAGTTTGGAAATGCCAGAAGGGGTGAACGCAAAATTCTATAATGAATATGGTGAAATACAAAGTTCTTTGTCTGCTCGATATGCCATTAATTATGAAAAAAGAGATGTTATTGAAATTAGGGACAGTGTTCGAGTGATTAACAAAAATGATGAAGAGATCAAGACAGACGAACTTATTTGGGATAAGAAAAATAGAACAGTAGTTTCAGATAAACCTGTCCGAGTTCGAATTAGAGATGAAAAGATTATCATGGCTGAGGGATTTGAAAGTGATGAAACTTTTATAAAATATACATTTAAGAAAGTAACTGGAATTGTATATTTGGATGAAGAAATAGAATCAACAACAACTGAATAAATTGAATAATTTATCTCGAATAGTACAAATAGTCTGGCTAGTAGTCGCTGCAGTGTGCAGTTTTGAAGCCTACATGGTGTTTAGCACAGGGGTAGAGGATAAAACTTCAGGATGGTTATTTACAATTGTTGGAATATTCGCAATTGTGCGTTATGTGATGCTTCGCAGATCACAACTTAAAAAAGAAAACAAAATAGATTAGTCTACAAGAACAGGAATTTCTCGTGGTTCTTCCGTTTCAACTGCTTTAATTATTGCATCCAAATGTTCAGGTGTAGTTCCACAACATCCACCAACAATATTTAAGAATCCACTTTGTGCAAATTCCTTAACTATTGCACTCATCTGTTCAGGGCTTTGGTCATACTCTCCAAATTCATTTGGTAATCCTGCATTCGGATGGGCAGAAATTTTGCACCATGCTTTGTCGCTAAGATCTTTAATAAAAGGTCGCATCTGATCTGCTCCTAACGCACAATTTAAACCAATACTCAAAGGTTTAGCATGACTTACACTGTACCAGAATGCTTCAACTGTTTGTCCACTCAAAGTCCTACCACTAGCATCTGTTATAGTTCCACTTATCATAATTGGAATTTCAATTCCTCTTTCCTCACGTAATTCTAAAATTGCATAAATAGCGGCTTTTGCGTTTAAGGTATCTGTAATTGTTTCAATTAACAGCAAATCAACTCCACCATCAAGTAAGCCTGACGCTTGCTCTTTAAAGGCTACCACTAATTGGTCAAAATCAATAGCTCGAAATCCAGGATTTGAAACGTCTGGAGACATTGAAGCTAATTTAGTAGTTGGGCCTATCGATCCTGCAACAAATCGAGGCTTGTCTGTGTTTTCGGAAGTAAATTTATCTGCAACTTTTCTAGCTATTTTGGCACTTGCAACATTAATTTCATATACCAAATTTTGCATATGATAGTCTTCCATCGAAACACTATTTGCATTAAATGTATTTGTTTCGATAATATCAGCACCTACTGCTAAAAACTTTGAATGAATTTCTTCAATAATATGTGGTTGAGTAAGTGAAAGTAAATCATTATTCCCTTTTATTGAATGAGGGAAATCTGCAAATCTTTTTCCTCTATAATCTTCTTCACTAAGATTGTATCGTTGAATCATGGTACCCATGGCTCCATCTAAAAACAAGATTCTATCTTTAAGTAATTCCTCAATTTTATGCATTGTTGCAAATGTATTTATTTTAGTTATGACTACTAATAACGTAATGCCACATTAACCTGACGCAGTAATTGAAACTTTTATTTTATTTATATCATACATGGGAAAGGATTTTCAGCAGAAAACCAATACATTTATTGCCTTATAAAAAATATGAAGAAATCGTTCCTACTTCTAATCTCAGTTTGTATAAGTGCCTTAACCCTTGCTCAACAAACAAAAACTTCATGGGATAGCGTAAATTTTTCTGGAGTTAAGCTTCGGAGTGTTGGACCCGCATTTATGACAGGTAGAATTGCGGATGTTGCAATTGACCCAAAAGATGAAAGCCATTATTATGTAGCAGTTGGAAGTGGTGGAGTTTGGGAAACAAAAAATGCAGGGACCACTTTTGATCCAATTTTTGAAGGTCAGAAAGTTTATTCTATTGGCTGTATCACAATAGACCCCAATAACTCAAGTACAATTTGGTTAGGTACTGGTGAAAATGTTGGAGGTCGTCATATTAGTTTTGGTGATGGCATTTATGTAAGCAGAAATGGAGGGAAGACCTGGACAAACATGGGTTTAGAAGAGTCCGAGCATATTTCAAAAATTGTGGTGCATCCTACAAATCCTGATATAGTATGGGTAGCTTGCCAAGGTCCACTTTGGAATAAAGGAGGAGAAAGAGGAGTATATAAAACATCCAATGGTGGTAAAGATTGGAAAAAGGTATTAGGGGATAGCGAATGGATAGGAGCAACGGATTTACTTATCGATCCTAGGAACCCTATGATATTGTATGCTGCAACTTGGCAAAGACATAGAACAGTGGCTTCTTATATTGGTGGAGGTCCTCAAACAGCTATTTACAAGTCGTTGGATGGTGGAGATACCTGGACTGAACTCAAAACCGGCCTTCCTAGTGGAAATAAGGGTAAGATAGGTTTGGCAATTTCACCTCAAAATCCAGATGTTTTGTATGCAGCAATTGAATTGAATCTAAAGAAAGGGGCCGTTTATCGCAGCGAGAATCAAGGGGCCAATTGGATAAAAATGTCTGATCAAATATCTGGAGGAACGGGGCCTCATTACTACCAAGAATTGTATGCATGCCCACACAGTTTTGATAGAATTTATATGGCAAACAACTACTTACTTGTTTCAGATAATGGAGGTAAAGATTTTAGGAATGTCAAAAACCAGCATAAACATGTAGACAACCATACCGTGGTATTTAAACAAAATGATCCAGATTATCTAATGGTGGGAACCGATGGTGGGTTGTTTGAAAGCTTTGATTTAGCAAAGAACTGGAAACATATGGGTAATTTACCTATAACGCAGTTTTACAAGTTGGCGGTTGACGATGCTGAGCCTTTTTACAATATCTATGGTGGAACGCAAGATAACAACACACAAGGAGGCCCATCAAGAACAGATAATAAATCTGGTATTGACGATAATTTATGGCAAATTGTTTTAGGAGGTGATGGTCATCAACCTGCAACAGAGCCAGGCAATCCAAGTATCTTGTATGCTCAAAGTCAGCAAGGTTATTATAATAGAGTTGATTTGGTAACAGGAGAACGTGTTTCTATACGACCTCAACCACGAGAAGGTGAAAACTATGACCGTTACAATTGGGATGCCCCAATTCTAGTAAGTCATCATAATCCAAGTACAATTTATGTTGCATCACACCGCCTATGGAAATCAGAAAATAGAGGAGATTCATGGATTACAGTTTCAGAAGATCTCACACGAAATGAAGAAAGGTTTGATTTGCCAATAATGGGAAGAAAGCAAAGCTTTAACAGCCCGTATGACGTATATGCGATGAGTACGTATAACACAATTACCAGTATTTCAGAGAGTCCTATAAACAAGGATTTATTATATATCGGCACCGATGATGGAATAATTCAAATAACAAAAGACGGAGGGGCAAATTGGAAGAAGATAAATGTGAAGTCTTTACCAGGAGCTCCAGAACGTGCTTACGTAAACGATATAAAAGCAGATTTGTTTGATGAAAATATAGTTTATGTGGTATTGGATAATCATAAAGAAGGGGATTATAAACCTTATATCTTCATGAGTAAAAACCAAGGGAATACATGGAAATCAATTGCAGGCGATATTCCTGAAAACAACTATGTATGGAGATTGGTGCAGGACCATAAACAACCAAACATATTATTTGCTGGCACTGAATTTGGTATCTACGTTTCTTTGAATCAAGGGAATAAATGGCATCAGTTAAAAGGAGGAGTTCCAACGATATCATTTCGGGATATGGTTATTCAGAAGAGAGA
>JABDQY010000130.1 GCA_013042025.1 Bacteroidia bacterium | reverse complement strand
AGTCTGAAGCAATTGTCCATTCACCAAAAGGGTTTAATCTTGGATTTGAAATGTAAACTTTACCGGCACTATTTATCATTTTAACCAACATCCCTTCATACTTCTCTATTTCGCGAGAAGCATAAGCTGCACTATCTGAAGCTTCAAGTTCGATAGGTTCAATATCGTAGGTATTTCCAGTTTTAGTCACAGAACTTACATTCATTTGAGTGAAACCAAATGACTCTTCAATAACACCAGTTACTTCCACCTCTTCAGTTCTCCATAAATCAAGAAGGTCAGAATTTCCTGTTAGCTTGATTGCTCCCCATTCGGTAGCATCTTTTTCTTGAATATAAATATCTTCTAAGTCGTATGGCTTTGCACTCGCAACAACATACCCTTTAACGGTTACAGTAGAACCTTCATAAGGACTAGCGTCTTGCGTAACGTTCAACACTTTCTGTAAATCAGAAATTGTTAAACCAGCATCTCTAACTGTATAGAATGCTGCCGAAGGATTTGTAGATCCTGCAGAAAATGGTTCGAAACTTTCGTTACCATCATTATCTTTAGCTTTTATATAGTATCGAACAATAGTTCCATCCGCAAAAGCAGGGATATTCGCCTCATACTCATCCGTTGATCCAGACTTTAATGTCATAGCTACTTCAGTGAAATCTACAACAGCTTGACTTAAGTTGTTGCTATAAAACAGTGATTGGCTATCTACTGTTCCATTAAAATCAATAATTTTAGCTGACAAATTAACCATGTCTGAACTACTTGGAACAAGTGGATCTCGAGTAACTTCTGTTATGCTTGGAGGTGTATCTCCAACTTTATAATGGCTGGTATCAAAAGGGTTTAATTCATACCCTCTTCCAGAACTTCCTGAGCACCCATTCTGTGAGTGCATAATAATTCCAGATAATGATTCATATTTTGTTCCAACAATTGGTTGCACAAAAGATCCAGCGGTAGCAGGACTAGATGGGTTAACAAGATCTCTTGATGCTAGTTTTTGAACTAAAAATCGATCTGAAACATTAATCAGATTACCATTTTCATCCGAAACATCAAAACTTACTCTGTTTCCACTAAAAACACCTACAGTAACAACGGTAACATTTTCAAATTTCACAAAAGACCCTTCCCATTCTTCTCCGCTCGTATAGATATTTGTTCTTGTGTTATCATTTAATAGCCCAAGATTCAGTGTGTGGGCTGTTGGAGCAGAAGTAGTTCCTATTACTGTTACAGATGAATTATCCGAAGGAAATAATTGAGTTTCCCCTTGGTAGTTAGAAACTGTTCCAGTAACTTCAATTATCATTCCTGCAACTAAGTTGTCCAAAGTTGAAACTGGTTGACTTTGACCACCTCCGTCGGTATAAACACCGTGAATTTGAAGACCAGCAAAAGACCCCATTGAACCATTTGCCGCTGTATCTAAAATGTGAACACCTGGACGATATCCTCCATTTACAGAACCGGAAGCTAGCTCAGTTAAATTCCCGTCGTGCATCACTACTCCAACTGTTTTAACTAATTGACCATCGTAATCACTTAAGTCAACGCAATTTGCTAAATCTGTTGCACTAATAAACTGAATGTCAGTAACTGACACGTCAGTGGCTTGGCCATATGCAGCAAGTGTTGCAAAAGCTCCAAGTAAAATGGTAAGTAATTGTTTTTTCATTTTTCTATTTATTGATTGATTTAATTATTATTTAATTACGGCAAATTTCCCTTTGTAAAGTTTACCGGTATCTAAGTCTTTAACTGTAAAAATATATAGCCCTCTCGCAATTATTTGAGTGTTTTCACTCAATAAATCCCAAGCATGTTCTCCTCCAGAAAACACGTTTTGTTCCGCATTTTCTGATCCAAATGTTTGGTACCAGCGGATGTCACTTCCATTGTATTCTTGATTGTGATTGATTTTATCTATAAAATCACCTGCAGCTGTAAATACATGTATTTCGCAATTCTTTGGCAAATTAGCGAAGTATAATTTTCTACTTTGTTCTTGAAAACTGCTTTTCCCTTCCCAGCTTGCACCAGCATAATAAGGGTTTGGATAAACAAAAGGTTGATTTGTCGCTAGGTTATCATTTATTGGTTTACCTGCAAATGCTCTAAAATTATTTGCTAGTATACTGCTTTCTAAACTCTCTAAATTACTCTCTTCGTTCCCTTGATCAAAAGCAGAAACTGATATTGCATATTGCCATCCATTTAACACATTGTCTATGGTGTATTTATAGTAATATACATTGGTATCATTTTCAAATGTTATAGGAGTAGTTAATTTAACTGCATCAAAACCTGTTTCGAAACCATAGCCATTATTTGCAATATCGTACTCTCCTATCTTCACTAAATCACGTTGCAAATTGGGTACATCAGTAACATCAAATCCCAGCTTTGTGAGGTATAATCTATACCCTTCAAAATCTTGTTTTTGGCTTATTGGATCTACACTATTTTCTGAATTGTCACTCCAATACACATCTATTTTGTTTTCGGAAGTTATAACTTTTGTATTTGGGATATCAGGAGGAGCAGGCAATATAAAACGAGTAAGCATTCCGTCTCCATTTACATCTTCTCCAATATCTAAGAGCCCATTCGCATTTTTATCTTCCCCATTAAAAGCTGTTTGAGCCCATTCTGCGTTTGCCCTAAGAATCGACTGTTGAGAAATATTATTGTCAGAATTAGGATTTCCATCTTCTTTCTTCTTCGCCAGAATAAAAGCAAAACTTACTTTTACCACATCACCAGGAGTATAATTCAAAAATGGACCAACAGAAACAAGATCTGATCTGTTACCTGCTTCGTTCAATTGTTGAATATAGCTTTTTGTTCCGCAATTTGAATTGGTAGAATTATTCGCATCCCAGCATTGGTGGTCATTAAGACCTTTGGTCATTTTTTGATATCGCGTATTGTCTGATGTAGGTTGAAAATAAATTGGATCTGTTGTACTGTTGAATTGCCATGCATTGTAATGAACATTGAATCTAGAATTCATATCAGGATGTTGAAAACCATTCTTATCTTCAGCACCTAAGAACTTCTGTGCAACATAACTGTCGGTAAATCCAACATCACCTGCATTATCGTAGCAATATGCCATATACAAGCTATCCAAATATCCATTCCCTCCTTTATTGTAGAACGCTGCTCCACCGCTTCCTGCTGGGGTTACATTAATGTTACGTACAACCGTATTTGCCCACAAACCAAAGTATGCACTATCTATAGTTTGTGTTCCAATATTTTCTATCTCGAAATCCAAAATCACAAAGAAATCACTAAAGCTATAGTTCCAATTGTATGTTTTGGAAGAAACTTGAATGTACAGCGGGTCAACATGAGAAGCAATTTGAGTATTGGTTCCTGGTACCTGCACATTTTTATCCGAATAAACTGCTATAAAGTCTTGATGAGAAATAGCATTAGGACTATAATATGGGCTATTTCTAAGGGATGAAATTTCATTAAGACTTGCACCAACTTCAGGATATAATTCAAATCCGGCTCCTCCTGTCGCATATCCTTGAGGTGCATCTACAGATGATGTACTAACTGCAATAGCACTTCCATTAATCAATCCACCAAACCAAATACCACTTTCAAACACATGCTCCACTCCACTTCCAGCTGGATACTCGCAAGATGGGTTACCAGATCCATCACGGTAACCTCTAAAAGCATTTCCATAAGTTCCCGCATTGGTTACATTTAATCTTACACTAGAAGAAGTTGTTGTTTTTTCATCAAAAGTTTGTGCTAACACAGAACTTGCTAGAAATGATAAAACTAGAAATAAGGTACTCTTCATCTTCGAAATAAGGCTCGCAAATATAGGATTAAAAGACGTAGATAAATGTTACTTAAACTTAAAATTTAGGCTTCGGTTTTGTTACAAAAACCGATTTAATGTAATTTGGCTCATAATAGATAACATCTTCAAAATCTTTATTCCCCCATTTCAATACTACCTCGTTTAAAAGGTGCCTCGCATATAGTTCTGATTTCGAAGCTTTTAATACTCCTTTAGGTTTGAATTCTTCAATCCACTTATGTGCTCCTGACCCAACTGCAATAGTTTCTGTGTCACTTCTTAATCTGTTAATGAAGCTCTCATCCAGTGTAAGAAAATGTTCATCAACCAGCGATGATAGTTGACTGTCAAAAACTTGAGCATAAGCATCCATTCTCCGTGCATCAATAAGCGACACAATTTGTGCTGCATCTGGATGCTCTTCAAACGCTGCGATGGCCAAACCTCTAAGAGTGGAAGTTGAAATTAACGGTTTGTTGGCACCGAAACATATTCCCTTGGCCACGCTGCACCCAATTCTTAATCCAGTGTAAGAACCAGGTCCTCCACTAATTGCTATTGCTGATAGTTCAGAGATTTCCATCTCAGCTTGACTTAAAACATCTTGAACAAAAGAAGCCAAGTAAGTAGAATGTGAGTTGGATTCAACAATTGATTTTTCAGCCAATATCTCATTTCCAATAGCAATTGCAACAGAGCAAACCTCGCCTGAGGATTCGATGATTAAAAATTTAGGTGATTGTTCCAAACTAGTTTCTATAGGTAACAAAAATAAAGACTATTAAACCGATAAAATGTAAAACAAAACAGTTAACGCTTAGAAAGAGATGACTTATGATGTTTGTGCTAGTTTTTTCACTTTTCTAAATGCCCAGGATTGACTAAATGGAACTTCCCATCTTGATTTAAAATCCACTAGTAAACTAACGGTATTATCTAAAAATGTGGTGCTGTCTTTAATGATATTGGAATGGTATGCTTGATTAATATCCATCATTTGCACAATTCTAATTTCATCGTTGCTTAAAAAAGTCAAATTCATTCTATTAAATAAATCCAATTGAAACTTTTCATCGATTGCTCTAAAAACCTCAGTTGCTTTATCGATGGAACAACCAGATGCGGACTCATGGTCTTCGTCTACGGCTAGAATTAATATTTGGTTATGAGCTATTTCAAATTCTGCAAGCAAGCTATTACCGTGAGCGTCCCAGGAAGCACAAAACTGAGTAAATTTTGATTTGATAGTGGAAACTTCGCTTGGTGTTAAAGCACGGTTGGCAGCGTGTATCCAAACTCTTCCATTTCCTTTTAGATTTTGAAACATGAAGCGAAGATAGCTCAATTGATTTTCATCTCAAAAACTACTCTTTTTATCTAAAGCTTATATTTCTTCTTGTCAATTATCAAGTTGATAATAACTTTGCATTTCAAAGTACTTTAATATGAGTAATGAAAAACATATCAAAGATTTAAAAGAAATCCGCTCTTTGATGGAGCAATCCACACGATTTCTTTCACTAAGTGGTCTAAGCGGAGTTATGGCTGGAGTATATTCTCTCATCGGCGTTTATTTTGTTTTAAATTTTTCACCTGAACCTCTGGATCTAGAATTTGCAGACAATCTGTTGCATGATAGTTTTTACTTTATAGTTGCTATAGCTGTAATGCTTTTTGCAACAGTTACTGGAGTATTCTTAACAGTGAGGTCAGCAAAAAAGAACGACCAATCTCTCTTTACAAAATCAGCTTTTAGAATGCTTGCCTACATCGGCTTTCCACTTTTAGTTGGAGGAATATTTTGCATGGCAATGTACATGCATGGCTACACGTTACTAATTGCCCCAGCAATGCTGATATTCTATGGGCTTGGTTTAATTAATGGGAGTAAATACACGCTCAATGATGTTCGAACGTTAGGGATAGTATTTGTTTCATTAGGGACAGTTTCTCTTTTCTTCTTAAACCATGGCATTTACTTTTGGGCCCTTGGGTTTGGAGTATTACACATTGTATACGGACTAGCAATGTGGTTGAGATATGAAAAGAAATAAGATAGCAATAGCTTGATAGATCAATTAAACAAAGCATTTGAAAATAGAATTAGGCTTGGACTAATGAGCATCCTTATGGTAAATACTGAAGTAGATTTTAATACTGCAAAGGAGTTATTGCAAGTAACTGATGGAAATCTTGCCAGTCACAGCAGCTCATTGGAAAAACTAGAATACATTAAAATTACCAAAGAATTCGTTGGCAAAAAGCCAAGAACGAGCTACTCTGCTACACCTCTTGGCAAAAAAGCATTTAAAGCTCATATTGATGGGCTAGAAAAATTATTAAATAAGAAATGAAATTATTTTTTTACATATACACTTTGTATCTCAAAGTACTTTTAAAACTAGAGAAATGAACAAACTAAAGACGATTCGCATTCTAACCGCCTTTTTCATTATCGGTCTATTTGTCAGTGGAATTACCTGTTTCCCAATTAAGCAAGAAGTGCAACTCGGACTATTCCTCTTTGATAAGTGGGATATTCCTATTCCTGAATTCGTGCAAACCGTTGAAAAAGGAGTAATGGAAACTACAAAAAAGCATCCGTTTCTTTTCTACGGAACTGATTGGCTTGCCTTCGCTCACATTCTATTTGCTCTCCTATTCTATGGAGTATACAAAGACCCCATAAAAAATATCTGGGTAACTGAATTTGGGATTATTGCGTGTATTGCAATTTTTCCACTTGCATTAATTATGGGTCCGCTGCGAGAAATCCCTTTTTGGTGGCAATTGGTAGACTCCAGTTTTGGAATCATTGGTTTGATGTGCATGATACCGGTATACAAATTAACTCTTCAATTAATCGACAACAATGACTGAAGCATCTGGCCTTTTTATAATACTCATGATTATAAGCATTGCCATTTTAGGTATTGCATCTATCACCTTAATCATCTGGCTTTTTTACAAATTATCTCAAAGAATTAAACTATGAAACGACTGTTCGACATACTATTTTCTCTTATTGCATTGCTAGTATTTTCTATACCCAGTGCCATAATAATTTTGCTTCTTCTATTCAGAGAAAAACATTCAATTTTCTTTAGACAAGAGCGAATTGGTCAGAACAAGAGAAGCTTCCAAATTCTCAAATTTCAATCTATGGTAGCTGAAAAGCCAACGAGAACCGGTAAGATTATCCGTAAAACTGGATTGGATGAATGGCCTCAATTTATCAATGTGCTTAAAGGAGAAATGAGCATCGTAGGTCCCCGTGCATTGACTCAAAATGACATCGTGAGATTAGGCTGGGATGATGAGTATCACATTAAACGTTGGAACCTTAAACCAGGCATATCTGGATATGCACAGTTGTTTGGTGGTCAGCACCGAAAAACTTCCTGGTTCTGGGATGTGAAGTATATTAAAGAGAATAATGTTTTTATGGATTTGGGTGTATTAATCGCATCCTTTCTCATTAACATTTTCGGCAAAACACGCGTAAGAAGAATTTTATTTAACAGGAAAGATTTAAAATAAAAATATGAAAGTTAAAATGATATTACCTGCATTGGCAGAAGCAGAAAGTCCGTTTTGGAGACCCATTAAATATTCCCTCTTCCCACCACTCGGATTAGCAACTCTTGCATCTTATCTCAGTGACGAAGATGAAATTGATTTAATTGATCAACATGTAGAAAAAATTGATTTGAATGACAATCCTGATTTAGTTGTAATTCAAGTGTACATAACCAATGCTTTTCGCTCTTATAAGCTAGCAGATCATTATCGCAGCCAAGGTGCATATGTAATTTTAGGAGGACTCCATGTTACTTCTTTACCTGATGAAGCTGCAAAACATGCCAATTCTATTTTTATCGGACCGGGTGAGGATACTTTTCCTCAGTTTCTAAAAGATTATAAAGCGAATAGACCTCAAAAAGTATATCGATCTACCCAACGAAGTTTGATAGGGATCCCCCCTATTCGTCGTGATTTAATTAAACGAAACAGATACCTTGTTCCTAATTCTATCGTAGTTACAAGAGGATGTCCTCACCATTGCGACTTCTGTTATAAAGACGCCTTTTTTGAGGGAGGAAAAACATTCTATACCCAACAAGTTGATGAAGCCTTAGCAGAAATTGACTTGCTCCCGGGCAAACATTTGTATTTTTTAGATGACCACCTACTTGGTAACGCAAAATTTGCAAGCTCGCTCTTTGATGGCATGAAAGGAATGAATCGTGTATTTCAAGGAGCAGCAACCATCGACTCAATTCTAAGAGGAAATCTTATTGAAAAAGCTGCAGAAGCTGGAATGAGAAGCGTGTTTGTTGGCTTTGAAACATTCTCCCCTGAAAACTTAAAACAGAGCAACAAAAAGCAAAACTTAGCCAAAAGCTATGAAGAAGCAGTAGCTCGTTTGCACTCCTTAGGCATTATGGTTAACGGAAGCTTCGTGTTTGGTTTAGATGATGACGGCCCCGATGTTTTTAAACGCACAGTAGATTGGGGTGTAAAAAACGGAATTACTACCTCTACCTATCATGTTCTTACACCCTACCCTGGCACTCGATTGTTTCAAGATATGGAAAGTGAAAATAGAATTTTACACCGTAATTGGGATCTGTATGACACACGGAAAGTGGTGTACAAAACCACAAAACTTTCTGCTTCAGAACTTGAAGATGGATACAATTGGGCTTACAAAGAATTTTACAGTTGGAGTAATATTCTAAAAGGAAGCTTCAGTCATGATTCTTATAAGCACAAACTAAAACACCTGATGTATTCTGGTGGATGGAAAAAATTCGAACCGCTGTGGAATTTCATAATCAAGACCAAAGGTCTAAATCAAATGCTTCCTCTTTTAGAATCTATTTTATCAGAAGTTAAACCAAAAAAAAATAGTTCATCATTCATTAACTCCGCTCAAACTACAACCTCATGATGTTACTATTCATTTATCTTTTTTTTCTTCCTCCAATTATCACTATTGTAGAATTTCTCGTATTTCTAACTAGCGGCAAAAAGCCGATGAAAGGGATAATTGGTTTCATGTTAGATCTAATTCAATTGGTGGGATTTCCGCTCTTATACCTAATACTTTTTAATGGAGAGTTTGACTACTCTTTTGTATTTGAAAAACCATACAATTACTTCACTTATCTCGTTATTGGTACAATTGTAATCTGCTATTTTATAGTGACCTATTTCCGAATATTTTTAGAAGAAAGTCAGATAATTTTCATACTCATATTATTAGGAGCTGGCCTCTTCATTAACCTAATAATTATGTACAATCAAGAAGCTTTCTTATCAATTTTTAACATACCAATTCTTCTCCTTTTTATTATGCAAATAGCATCAAACACAACTCAATTAACATCTAAAAAATATAGCAAATGAAAAATTTAATATTATCACTTCCCATAGCTCATCCTTTTAGTTATGTGAATATCTCAGCAAGTATAAAAACCATTTTTTGGGTCGCCATGTTTGGAATGGCATTTGGCCTAGTTGAAAGTGCTGTGGTTGTTTATATACGTGAATTGTATTATCCCGAAGGATTTTCATTTCCGTTAAAAGCAATCTCAACACGGGTAATTACCACTGAACTTTGGCGAGAAGCTGCAACTATCCTAATGCTTATTACCATTGGAGTATTGGCAGGCAAAAACTCAATTCAGCGTTTTGCTTACTTCTTAATCAGTTTTGCTGTATGGGATATTTTCTATTATATATTTCTGAAGTTGTTTATCAACTGGCCAGAATCTCTTTTCACTTGGGATATTTTATTCCTAATACCGATCACTTGGTTTGGACCGGTAATTACTCCTGTTATTCTGTCATTTTTAATGATTGCTTTAGCTTTAATGCTGCTATATAAGAATCAGAAGCTGGTTCTATTTGAATGGATTCTTCTAATTTCAGGAGCTGCAGTAAGTATTGTATCCTTTACATGGGATTATATAAGTTACCTACTTGAAAGCACGGCATTTCAACCGAAAGAAAATATTGTTAATTTATCGTTGACCTATATCCCACGTCACTTCGATTGGTGGATTTTTTTTATCGCAATTGTGTTGGTTGTCTCCGTAATGGTGAGCTACTACGTTAGGACAACTAGAAACAAAAAGAAGTTGCAGATGATGCAGATGTTTGTGTAATTAAGTACCCTTCTAGAGGTTATACAAAAACACCAACGATCCAGAAAACAGGCTTGCCTCTCCTACAGAATAATTAACTGAAGTAGGCATGTCTGAAACTTCTAAATCTGAAGGGAAGTGCTTCGTAACTTTGGCTTCAAGAGAAAAAGATCTCATATTAGGGCGATTAAACTGAACTCCCGTTCCCAAACTCAAACCCAAAGAATTAAGATTCATATTGAACGACTCAGTTTCAACTAATGCATAAACATCTTCCGTAGCTTTCATAGCAAAGTACTTTGCTTCTATCGGTAAATAAAGAAGAGCATTTCTTTTTTCCGAATCGAATGTATATATGTATCTCAATCCCGCATTGAGGTAATTACTTAAGGAACTTACAATTGAAAACTCGGCTGTTCCTCCAACAAAATGAGTTGCATTAAGATGCTTCCCCCCGGCAATTTTCACAACGATTGGTATGTATGAGAACGAAGAAGAAAGGGATGAATTGCTGTCTGAATATTCATAACTAGGTCCTTCTATCGAAGTCCATCCAAAGCCTAGACTAAATTCAAAATCTTCTACCTTCCTAGGATGAATAACCTTTGGTCTTTTGGTCTTTTTCGTAATTACTTGGTTCTCTCTAAAGTATTTGTACTCTTCTCTTCCCAATGAATATACACGTCCAGCCCTATCTTCAAAAACCAATAAACCAGATGGTTCATCAAATGATTTTATTTCTCCCCACAGTACTCCACCATCTTTAAGATATACTATATCGTACGTCTCAGATGAAGCTGTATCTTGCCCGAAAGAAACTAAAGCAAAAAAGCTAAAACCAACGGCGAAAAAAAGTTTTAGAAGAATCGAATTCATGACTTACAAATGAATTACTTCACCATATGCTGCTGCACATGCTTCCATTACCGCTTCACTCATCGTTGGATGAGGATGAACAGTTTTAATCATTGTATGCCCAGTTGTTTCTAGTTTTCTAGCGGCAACTACTTCTGCAATCATTTCTGTAACATTTGCACCAATCATATGTGCTCCTAAGAACTCTCCATATTTGGCATCAAATATTACTTTAACAAAGCCTTCTTTAGCTCCTGCTGCACTTGCTTTACCACTTGCACTAAATGGAAACTTCCCTACTTTAAGTTCGTATCCCGCCTCTTTTGCTTTGGCTTCAGTATATCCTACTGATGCAATTTCTGGCCAGGTGTATGTACATCCTGGGATATTATCATAATCCAACCCTTCTACATCCATTCCTGCTATTTTCTCAACACAAATAATTCCTTCTGCACTTGCAACGTGTGCTAATGCTGGTCCAGGAACAATATCTCCGATGGCATAAACCCCAGGAACATTAGTTTGATAAAACTCATCAACTAACACCTGTCCTTTTTCAGTTTTTATACCTAAACTTTCGAGTCCTATGTTTTCTATATTGGTTTGAATACCAACCGCTGAAAGAACAACATCGCATTCAATGATTTCTTCACCTTTGGCAGTTTTCACTTTCACTTTGCAGTTTTTACCTTTAGTGTCTACACTCTCTACTGAGCTATTGGTCATCACATTAATGCCTTTTTTCTTATAGATTTTAGCCAATTCTTTAGATACATCAACGTCCTCATTTGGAACGATATTTGGCATATATTCTACTACTGTTACTTCCGTTCCCATAGCACTATAGAAATAAGCAAACTCAACTCCAATCGCACCACTACCTACAACAACCATTTTCTTCGGTTGCTTTGGTAAAACTAATGCTTCATGGTATCCAATTATTTTCTTCCCATCAATAGGTAAGTTTGGTAATTGTCTTTCTCTAGCGCCTGTTGCTAAAATAATATGCTTCGCAGAATGAGATTCTTTTTTACCGTTATTATCTACACTTACTTGTCCTTTAGCAATTAGTTTTCCAAAACCTGTAAGTATTTCAATTTTATTCTTCTTCATTAAAAATTGAACTCCTTTGCTCATCCCATTTGCCACATCACGACTTCTTTTAATTACCGCGTCAAAATCGTGTTTCGCTCCTGAAACTGAAATTCCATAATCACTTGCATGATTGATGTATTCAAATACTTGAGCAGATTTTAATAGAGCTTTAGTAGGAATACATCCCCAATTAAGGCATACTCCTCCTAGTTCAGCTTTTTCCACTACCGCTACTTTTAGGCCCAATTGAGAGGCTCTAATTGCTGCAACATATCCACCAGGACCACTGCCTATTACTATTACATCGAAATTCATAATTTTTGATTTTTAAAGGGTTGCAAAGAAAGTGATTTTTAGCATGTAAAAAAAAATGGTCGAGAGAACTCTCGACCATTTTATATTGTTTGTATTGTATAAGCTTTAAAGGAGTCCGTTTGCAGATAAACGTTTCTCACTTTCTTCAATTTTTGCAGTGTAATCCTTTACCCACGTTTTGTCGTTATAGTTCAGCTTCATTTCTTCAATAGCAGCTAAATACGTTTTTGCATCTTCAATATTATTTGTCATTCTAGAAACTGCAACAAGATTCCAAAGGATCGCTTTAGCCACTTTAGCATTAACTCTTGCTTTTTTATCTTCTAAATCTGCTTCTCCATATTCACTTTTCCAAATATTGATCGCTTCTGTTAAATCCTCATTGACTTGATTATTTTCTAATGCTGCAATTCCTGCAAGTGCAAAATCTTTAGCAGATTCTAGATCGTCATAAGCACCTTTCTTATTTTTTACATGAAAAATTGTAGTTTTCTCTTGCATTGGAGAATATCCATATTTTTCATTTATATATTCACTTACTGCTTCTAAAGCATTTGTAACCGTTTCTCTTTCTAGGTTCTTCATAGATGGGCTTCCACTTGACTCTTGACTTACATATTCACCAGACTCTCCAAAAAGTCCTGAATGAAGTGTTTCACCATTGTAAGCTAAGTTTAGATATACCGGTCTTTTATATTTCGTAATGTAGTAATAAACCGTTTTCTTTTTAGTGGTTCCAGAAGCTTTGTCATAATAGCTCTCTACTCTTGATTTTCTTTCCGGACTCATGCTTTCAAATTCTCCAACCTCAACAGAACCTATTAATACATTCTCTGTTCCCTCAGCTTGTGAATATCCTGAAACAGCTAAATATGCATCAGCTAAGACTTTAGGGTCATAGGTAATTACATTTGATAAATTTGGTTCTCTGTATTGTGGTGGATATGGTTCTCTGTAAACCGGTTTTCTAGGTAATGATAGCTTTGGAATGTGATCTTGCATTGCCATCTTTTCAATTTTGCTTAGCTTGTTCCACTCTTCCATCTCAAGCTTATAATTTTCTCTTCTGTCTTCAACACGCTCTTCATAGCTAGCTAAATCATCTTCATGCTTTCTCTTAGCTTCTTCAATTACATTTGGAAAATTTGCTTCAGCCTCTTCATGACGTTGTTTCGCTTCTGCAACAATATTATTCGTGTTTTGAGGATAAGATGTCTTAACAGTCATATCGTAACCAGCACATGCTTCACCTAATGGTTCTGAAGGATAACGAGTTACAATTGCTTCTACAGCATCATTTTGAATGTTTTGAGCCATTGTTTGAACCGACATTAAGGTTAACAAAGCCCACAGGGTTAATTTGATTTGATTTTTCATTAATTCTATTAATAAGATTGCTGGCAAATGTATAATTCTAAGCTTCATTTGATCGATTTCTCCTAAAAAAAATGACATTTGTGCCTAGAGAAAATAGACTAAAATGGGAAGAGCATTTGAATTTAGGAAGGCACGTAAAATGAAACGCTGGGGAAAAATGGCGGTTACTTTTACGCGAATTGGTAAAGAAATATCTATTGCGGTAAAAGAAGGTGGTCCTGATCCAGACAACAATTCCAGACTTCGAATGGCTATTAAAAACGCCAAATCGGAGAACATGCCTAAAGATCGAGTTGAAGCTGCAATAAAGAAAGCTTCTGACAAGGACTCTAGCGATTATGAAGAAATACTTTATGAGGGGAAAGGCCCTTATGGATTAAGTTTAATGATTGAAACTGCCACTGATAATATAAATCGAACTGTTGCGAACATTCGGGCTATCTTCAGAAAGAATGAAGGTGAACTTGGAACAAGTGGAAGTCAAGAATTTAACTTCGATAGAAAATGTATCTTCAAAATTAACCTTGGAGATAAAGACATTGAAGAACTTGAATTGGAGCTAATAGATTTCGGTTGTGAAGAAATTGAGCAGGTAGAAGACGAAACCTTAGTGTACACAGGATTCATTGACTATGGGAATATGCAAAAAGGCCTCGAAGAATTAGGAATTGAAATTGACTCTGTCGATATAGAACGAATTCCTCATTCCATCATACAACTTACTGACGAACAGAAGGAAGTTGTCAATGTACTTATTGAAAAATTAGAAGAAGACGAAGACGTTCAAAACGTTTTTCATAATGCTGAATTATAATTCAACAAAAAAGCAAACCTTTGCACATAAATTAAGTAATGCTACAAGTTCAAGATATACGAGCAGATAAGGAAAATTATCTGGCCCGACTCTCAAAACGAGGGGTTGATTTTACAAGTTTGGTTAACCAGGCCATTGAATTAGATGATAAACGTAAAAGTGTTCAATCAGAATTGGATAAAATTCTAGCTGAAAGCAATTCTATCTCTAAGCAAATAGGTCAACTCTACGCCCAATGCAAAAAGGATGAAGCTGAAGTATTAAAATCTAAGACAGGTGCTTTAAAAGAGAGTGGGAAAAACCTTGAAGAAGCATTAAAAGCTACAGAACAGGAACTATTAGAAGTTTTATACCAAATACCAAATGTACCTTCAGAAGCAGTCCCAGCAGGGAAAAGTGAGACTGATAATTTAGTTTATTTGGAACATGGAGAAAAACCCAAATTAACGCAAAGTTTACCCCATTGGGAGTTGTGTGAGAAATATGATTTAATAGATTTTGAGCTGGGGGTAAAAATTACTGGTGCTGGCTTCCCCGTTTATAAAGGAAAAGGTGCTCGTTTGCAACGTGCTTTAATAAATTGGTTCCTAGATAAAGGAATTGAAGCTGGATTTCATGAGATTCAACCACCAATATTTGTCAATGAATCAAGTGGCATTGGAACAGGGCAACTGCCAGATAAAGAAGGGCAGATGTACCACATGGAAGTGGACAATTTATATGCTATTCCAACAGGTGAAGTACCTATCACAAACATTTATCGCGATGTAATATTGAAGGAAGAAGATTTGCCTATACGTAATGTTGGACACTCTCCTTGTTTCAGAAGGGAAGCAGGAAGTTATGGAAAGCATGTTAGGGGACTTAACCGACTGCATCAGTTTGACAAAGTTGAGATTGTGCAACTATCGCATCCAGACAACTCATACCAGTTGCTTGAAGAAATGAGTAGTTACGTACAAGGATTATTGAAAGAGCTAGGACTACAATACCGCGTTCTTTTGTTATGTGGAGGGGACACTGGATTTGCAAGTGCAATGACCTATGATATGGAAGTTTGGAGTGCGGCTCAAGAAAGGTGGTTGGAAGTAAGTTCAGTCTCAAATTTCGAAACCTTTCAAGCTAATCGCTTAAAGCTTAGATTTAAGAATAAAGATGGCAAAAAACAATTAACACATACCCTAAATGGAAGTGCTCTGGCATTGCCTAGAATTGTTGCTAGCATCTTAGAAAACTTTCAAACACCTGAAGGAATTGTAGTTCCTCAAGTATTAAGACCGTATTGCGGTTTTGACATTATTAACTAATTAGCTCTTTCTAATCTATCACATACATAGAGTTTACTCAACTCACAAATTACTTAAATGAGAAAAATATTCTTTGGAATTTTAACCTTATTCATAATATCTGGATTTTCCCAACAGACCATTGATTCTGTTATAGTATCGGCTTCTAGAATTCCTGTTAAAAAGAACGAAGCTGGGAAAAGCGTTACAGTTTTATCACGAATTGAAATTGACCAGCTTCCAATTACTACCGTTGATGAACTTTTGCAATATGTAGCAGGAGTGAATCTGAACAGTCGTGGAGGGTTTGGTGTACAATCTGATATTGGAATGAGAGGGAGCACATTTTCACAGGTCCTAATTTTAGTAGATAACCAACGCATTAACGACCCACTTACCGCTCACTTCAATAGTAATATTCCAATTCCGTTGAGTGAGATTGACCATATTGAGATTATTCGTGGATCTGCTGCTGTTTCCTATGGAGCAGATGCTGTTGGTGGTATTATCCATATAAAAACAAAAGCATATGAAGGGTTGTGGAAGGATGAAAAATCAGAATTTACTGGAAGTGTAGCTCTCGGAGAGAATAACCTTAAAACAACGGATGTCGGATTTAACCAACAAAAGCAAAAAATTGGATATTCAGTTTCAATGAAGACAACTCAAAGCGATGGAGAGCAACATGTGAACCCCAATTTTGTGAATGCATCTTTAGGTGACAGTCTATTTAACAATTATTTTGACTTAAAAACCTACTCTGCCGCTCTCACATTCCGAAACAAGCGATTTAAAGTTTATGCTCGGGCAGGTGCAGATAAGCGAGATTTTGCTGCAAAGTATTTTTATACTGCAAGCAACTATGACGAAAGCACGGAAATTGTAAATTCATATTGGACACAAGCTTCTGCATGCTATAATAATGAAAACAGTAATACTGAATTAAATTTTAGCTATAGAAACAATTCTGACAGCTTTGTTTTCAACCCATTATTTGCTCCAAACTCACATACAACCGAGCGATACAATGGAACACTTTCACAAAATAGAAAAATTGGGAAAACAACATTGTTGTATGGAATTCAGTCTGATTTTCAGTCTATTGTAAGTACAGACCGAGGAGATCATACATTAGCAAGTACTGGAGTATTTGTCCTAGCCCAAAAGTCATTTAAAGAAATGAATTTTAATGGTGGACTGCGATTGGAACAATCCAAAAAGATTGGACTACAAATTGTCCCACAAATAAATCTATCCATTCCTTATAAAAGGTATGTTTTTCGATCATCAATGGGACGAAGCATTCGTCAAGCAGATTTTACCGAACGCTTCGTATCTTATAATATACCTTCTCTTAGTGCAGGAAGAAATGTCGGGAACCCAGATTTAGTTGCAGAATCAGCCTATTCTTTCGACTTTGGAATTGACGCATATCAAAATGATAAGTTTATATGGACTAATACTTTATTCTTTAGAGGTTCATCTAATTTAATTGACTATACAATAACGCAATCCTCTGAAATCACAAACCTCACAAATTTGCTTGATTCTGCAAGTTACCTATATGCAACTAATGTGAGTGAAGCACTAACATTTGGTAACGAATTTGGTTTAAAATACAAGACCGAGCTACCTTCTTTATCAATCAACTGGTTGTTGAACTACACCTTCATAAATACTTCAACTTCAGATAGTACTGTTTCAAAATACATAGCAAATCACCCAATACATAACCTTAATTTAGGAGCTACCTTTAAATATCATCAGCTAACTTGGAATATTAGTGGTACTTTTATAAATAGAGATTCGGAAATCGTAAAAAACATCAATGCTAAAATAAAGAATCAATACTCTAGATTTAATACGAAACTTTCATATACTTCTAAGGCCATGCCGATTAGTATTTATCTTGATATTAGAAATATTTTCAATTCGAAATATCAAGAAATTCTAGGTGCTCAAATGCCAGGAAGATGGATACTAGCAGGTTTAAGTTGGAACATTAAACACTTAAAGGTAAAGCCAATTATTTATTAGGGTTTTTTGTAATAAATGCTGACGCCGAAAACTATTTTGGAATAAAAGACGTCAATTCTTGTAATTTTGAGCATCCAATTTCGGTTTTTCTATATCTTAATTTTATGCGTTATAAGTAGTCAGACCTGCAATGCTCAAATAGGTATTCAATGTATTGATTCAAATCGAATAAACCCTTGGTATCAATGTGGCCCCACTTTTTCACCGGTTTGTGGATGTGACAATAATACTTACAGAAACGAATGCTTGAGCTATAATGCAGCTGGGAATAATCAAATTCAATATTCAGGAGTTTGCCAAAACGATTTCTATTTCTTTGATTTTTGGCCAAGTTTGGTGTTTGACAGAGTTGATATTTTTATGCAATTTGCATTAACTCAAAGTACAGGGGCTTCTTTGCAAATTATTGATTCGTATGGAAATCAAGCTTTCCTGAAATTACTTAACAATGTCTCTTCTGACTTTCCATATATTGAATCGTTGGACCTATCCGCCTTGGAATCAGGAGTTTATATATTCATAATTCAAGCAAATGGAGTTTATAAAAGACGAAAATTTGTAAAACACAATTACTTTTAAAATGAGATTACAGACAATACATACAGGGAATTTTATGCTCGATGGAGGAGCAATGTTTGGTACAGTTCCAAAATCAATTTGGCAACGCATTAACCCTGCCGATGAAAACAACATGTGTAATTGGGCAATGCGGTGTTTGTTGGTGGAAGATGGCAATCGATTAATTTTAATCGACAATGGTATGGGAGAAAAACAAAGTGAAAAATTCTTCGGTTACTATTATCTGAATGGGATTCACTCATTGCAAAAATCATTGAATAATGTTGGTGTTGATTTCAATGACATTACGGATGTTGTTCTTACACATCTCCATTTTGATCATTGCGGTGGTAGCGTAATGTGGAATAACACTAAAGACAATTATAAACTTACTTTCCCCAATGCGAATTATTGGGTTCACCCAAAACATTGGGAACATGCTATTAACCCAAACCCAAGAGAAAAAGCTTCTTTTCTGAAAGAAAATATGTTACCAATTCAAGAATTGGGACACTTAAAGTTTATTGGTGATGACTTACAAG
>JABDQY010000129.1 GCA_013042025.1 Bacteroidia bacterium | reverse complement strand
GTTGTAATATGCATCAGCTATCTGAGGATTTAATGTGATACTCTTATTCAAGTCTCTCAATGCATCATCAAATTGCTCCAATTCTGCATACACACTACCTCTCCCCCAATAGGTTTCTGCTGCGTTAGAATCTAAGGCAAGTGAAGCGTTAAAATCTTTAATTGCTCCTAATGTATTGCCTTCTTCAAATTTGTCAATACCTGAATTGTACCAATCTACCGCACTCTGAGAAAAGGATAGCGTTGAACAAAACAATAAAACTAAACTATAAACTAATTTCATTTTTTCTTAATGCAATGATATAACTACCTACATCAAGGATTATGCCTATATTTCCACACCTCAATTTCAGTAAACAGATAAATGAACATTTTAGCGAAAAAGGAGAATAGGTTATTTTTTATACTTGGTGGTTTTTTTGTAGCGAATGCTCTCATTGCAGAATTCATTGGTGTGAAGATTTTCTCGCTTGAACGCTCTCTTGGTTTTGAACCTTTTGTATACCACCTTTTTGGTGAAAAAATGAGCTTCAATCTAACTGCTGGTGTGGTTTTATGGCCCATTGTGTTTGTTATGACTGATATAATCAACGAATATTTTGGTAAAAAAGGTGTTCGCTTTTTATCGTTTATGGCGGCTGGATTAATCTCTTATGCCTTTATTATGGTGTATGCAGCAATTCATATTACACCTGCTGATTGGTGGCCTAGTTCAGTTAAGACAGATGGCGTACCAAATTTTCAATTGGCTTTTGCTAAAGTATTTGGTCAAGGTTTATGGATAATTATTGGTTCATTGGTTGCTTTCTTAATTGGACAACTTGTGGATGTTGCTGTATTTCAGAACCTTAAAAAGCTAACCGGAGAAAAGAAGATTTGGCTAAGAGCAACAGGTAGTACCTTAGTTAGCCAATTTATAGACAGCTTTGTAGTACTCATTATCGCTTTTAAGTTAGGTGCAGATTGGACTTGGGCATTGGTGATAGCTGTTGGAATAAACAATTACATCTACAAATTTGTAGTAGCTATTGTATTAACACCTTTAATTTATGTAGGTCATTATTGGATTGACAACTACTTGGGTAAAGAGTTATCAGACAAGTTAAAAGCTGAAGCTTCTACTTAGTTCTCCATCGTGTTAATTCTCGGTTATTATATCTACTCGCTTCTCTTTTTACCGATGCATATTCATGGTCATCATGTGAAATCTTTGGATAATTTCTCTTGAAATAGAATCCTGCTAATACCCCAAAAACAAACCCACCAATATGTGCAAACCATGCAACTCCTCCACTTTCTCCACTTGCACCCAATGATCCCACACCGCTTATTAACTGCTGAAAAATCCAAAACCCTAAGAATGCAAATGCCGGAATTGTAATAATTTTTATAAAAAACAACATCTTTATTCTTGATCTCGGAAACATAACTAAGTATGCTCCTAAACATGCGGCAATAGCACCACTTGCTCCAAGGCTCGGCATTACACTCATAGTATTTGTTGCAATATGTGACAAACTTGCTGCCAATCCACCAAGAAGATAGAATATCACAAACAGTTTACTGCCAACAGTGCTCTCAATATTATCTGCAAACACCCAAAGAAAAACCATGTTTCCTATGAGGTGCATCCAGCTTCCATGCATAAAAACACTGTAGAGCAAAGTGAGATAAATTGGTACTGGTCCTGGAAAGTGAGGTATTGCTCCTTGTTGTGTTACAAGATCGGTTCCTGTAGTTATTTCGTATGGAACTGCACTGTAAGCATAGGTAAATGCTTCGTTTCCAAGTTGGAGCAACACAAAAACTAACACATTAATTGCAATAAATGTATAGCTAAATATGGGTTTACTGCCTCCTTTTACTTGATCGTCACCGATTGGAAATATCATATTTATTGTTAACTCTTTAATTTAATGTCCGAAAGCATATTGAATTATATTGGCTCCCATTTTCAATGCATTTAATCTAGTTTCTTCGCTGTCATCATAAATTCCCGGATCTTCCCAACCGTTGCCTAAATCGCATTCATAATCATAAAAACATACTAGTCTGCCTTTATAGATTAAACCAAATCCTTGTGGTGGTTTACCATCGTGCTCATGTATTTTAGGTAAACCGTTTGGGAATGAATATTTCTGATTATAGATTTCATGAGTAAATGGCAATTCAATAAAATCCAATTCCGGAAACACCTTTTTCATTTCAGGTCGAACAAACTTGTCTAAACCATAGTTATCATCAATGTGCAGAAAACCCCCAGCCAATAAATACTTTCTTAAGTTTTCAGCATCTTCAGTTGAAAAAACGATGTTTCCATGGCCGGTGAGATACACATATGGATAGTTATATATCTCAGCACTCGCAGGCTCCACTACTTCATCTTCGGGATTAATTGAAGTTCCTAAGTTCTTATTGCAAAATGTTGCCAAATTGGGCAATGCCGTTCTGTTACTGTACCAATCACCACCACCTGCATACTTCATTTTTGCAATTTTTACGGAATAGTCTGCTTTAAAGCTAACAGAAGTTATAAAAACAATTAGTAGTATTATGTATCTCATTTAATCCTTAACGAAATTAATTGAATTTTATTGAAATCGAGCAACGGCAACAATTGCAGCTGTTTCAGTACGTAAACGATAATTGCCTAAATCTAAACCTTTAAAACCAGCTTCAAACGCTTGTTGAACTTCAATGGAAGTAAAATCTCCTTCAGGACCAATTAGAATTAGACTTCCTAAATTTTCATTACGCTCTAGTTCGGCTTTAGGTTGATTTTCATAGCAATGTGCAATCCATTTTTCTTCAACTTCTAATTGCAGTACATCTTCAAAATCCATTTCTTGAACCTTTGGCATATAGAAACGGAGGCTTTGTTTAACGGCAGAAACAACCTTTTTTTCAATTCGCTCCATATTGGTACGAGTTCTTTCTGTGTTTTTTGTATTCATTAACACAATTTGTTTCACACCTATTTCAACCAACTTTTCAATCATCCACTCCAGCCGATCCCTATTTTTAGTAGGTGCAATTGCAATGACTATATTTTCAGTTTGCTCATAAAACTCATTCGATAAAATAGTGCATTCAACTCCTCGCTTTGATACTGAATCTATACCACATTTAAATCGATTACCTTTACCGT
>JABDQY010000127.1 GCA_013042025.1 Bacteroidia bacterium | reverse complement strand
TATGAAATGTATCCAGAACACGGTGGTTGTCCTGCGGGTGGAGTTGTTGGAGGAATTACTAAAGTTGCAGGGAAGTTATGCATAGTAGTTGCAAATGATGCAACTGTTAAGGCAGGAGCTTGGTTTCCTATAACTGGCAAAAAAAATCTCCGTTTTCAAGAAATTGCACTTGAGAATAACCTTCCTATAATTTATTTAGTAGATAGTGCAGGGGTGTTTTTACCTATGCAAGATGAAATCTTTCCGGATAAAGAACACTTTGGCAGAATCTTTAGAAACAACGCTATTCTCAGTAGCAAGGGAATTCCCCAAATTGCAGCGGTAATGGGGAGCTGTGTTGCAGGTGGGGCCTATTTGCCGATTATGAGTGATGAGGCACTAATTGTAGATAAGACTGGGAGTATATTCTTAGCAGGAAGCTATTTAGTTAAAGCGGCAATAGGAGAAGATATTGATAATGAAACCCTAGGAGGTTCTGTTTCTCAGACAGATTTATCTGGAGTTATTGATGATCGTTTTCCAAACGATAAAGCTTGCTTAGACCGTATAAAGTTTTTAATGGATAAAATAGGCAACTATGAAAATGCAGGTTTTAATAAGTCTAAATCAATCGCTCCAAAAGAAAGCATTAATGATTTGTTTGGCATTCTACCTTCGGAAAGATCTAAACCTTATAATTCATTAGAACTTATAAAAAGACTTGTAGATAATTCTGAATTTGAGCAATACAAAGAACAATATGGTAAAACAATTTTATGTGGTTACGGTCGCATCGATGGATGGGCTGTAGGTATTGTTGCAAACAATCGTGAATTAGTTAAAAGTAAAAAAGGTGAAATGCAGTTTGGTGGTGTAATTTATTCCGACAGTGCTGATAAGGCCGCTCGTTTTATCATGAATTGCAATCAGAAAAAAATACCATTGGTATTCCTACAAGACGTAACTGGATTTATGGTAGGAAGCCGAAGCGAGCATGGAGGAATAATAAAGGATGGAGCGAAAATGGTCAATGCCATGAGCAATAGCACAGTTCCAAAGTTCACCATTATCATTGGGAACAGTTATGGTGCTGGCAATTACGCAATGTGCGGTAAAGCGTATGATCCACGATTAATTGTTGCTTGGCCAAGTGCTAAAATTGCAGTTATGGGCGGAGAACAAGCAGCTAAGGTTCTTCTTCAAATAGAGAAAGCAAGTCTTGCTAAAAAAGGAGAAGAAATTACTCCAGAAAAGGAGCAACAACTTTTAGATAAAATTATTGATCGCTATAACCATCAAACTACTCCTGAATATGCTGCCTCACGTCTTTGGGTTGACGAGATTATTGATCCAGTTGATACCAGAAAATGGATAAGCACGGGTATTGAAATTGCGAATAATAAACCCATTAAACCTTTCAACGTAGGAGTAATTCAAACCTAACATGAGGCTTTTATTATGGCTGGCAACTTGTTGCCTATCCTTTTTTACAATTGCACAAGAACCAACTGATACCTTTTGGCACTTAAATGCTGAATATGGTATTGATTGGCACAAAGCACAAGAATTTGTTAAAGACAAAAAACCACGCCCTGTAATAGTAGCGGTAATTGATGCTGGGGTTGATGTATATCATCCCGACCTAGTCAATAACCTTTGGACAAACCCAAACGAAATAGCTGATAATGGGATTGATGATGACAATAATGGCTTTATTGACGATGTTTATGGCTGGAATTTTATCGGTGATGTAACATTTGATAACTTAGAGATTACACGTCAATATGTACGTTTAAATGAAAAGTATGAATTAAAAACTGAGTTTAATCAAGAAGAAAATCCAGAGTTTGATTTATATCTTAAAATTAAGAAACAGTTTCTTGAGGAAACTTTAGAAAACGACTTTTACGTTAATCTATATTTAAGCATAGCACAAGGAACAGAAGCTCTAGAAAAAAAATATGGTTCAAGAATTTCCAAAGACATTTTAGAAGCACATAAAAGTCAAAATAAAAAAGAAGAAATTGCCCGGCTAATACTGCTTGAAGATGCCACAAATAACCCTGAATTTTTATTCTCTGAATCTAAAGCAGACATCTTAGAAGCGACAGATCATTTCGTAAATCTAAAGAAATATGCCTACAACACATCTTTTGATCCACGGCTTGAATTAGTGGGTGATGATTACACCAATGCTAAAGAAACCAATTACGGTAATAACAACGTGTATTATGGTGAGAAATTTTCAAATCATGGGACTCATGTAGCGGGAATCATTGCATCAAATAACCGAAATGGTTTTGGATCTAAAGGAGTAAGCTCATCTGCAAAAATTATGGCAATTCGAGCAGTACCTGAGGGAGATGAACGAGATAAAGATGTGGCAAACTCCATCCGTTATGCAGTAAACAACGGAGCCCAAATAATTAATATGAGCTTTGGTAAAAACTATGCATCAGATCAACACGTTGTAAAAAGTGCAATTGCATATGCCAGATCAAAAGGAGTGTTATTGGTGCATGCATCTGGAAATGACGCTCAAAACAATGACAAGACTAAATGCTATCCAAATGATTTCAATGGAGAATATGCTTCAATTTGGCTTGAAGTTGGAGCAAGCTCTTGGTTTGAAAAAACCAAATTAATAGCAGATTTTTCGAACTATGGAAATGAGGAAGTTGACCTATTTGCTCCAGGAGTTGAAATATATTCTACAACACCTGAGAACAATTACAAACACGAAGACGGAACGAGTATGGCTAGCCCTGTTGTTAGCGGAGTTGCTGCATTTATTTGGAGCTATTATCCAGATTTAACAGCCGAAGAAATTCGAACTATAATTATGGAGAGTGTTGTCGCAATGAAAAAAAGACAAGCAGTACCAAATTCTAAAAGGAAGAAATGTGCTACTAAAGTGTCTCAAACCGGAGGCATTGTTAACCTATACAACGCCATTCAAATGGCAGAAGAAAAAAGCAAGTAAGGTTTAATGTAAAAAGTTTTTGGGTTTCAAGAAGTTATAACAAATCCCAACAGTTAAACTAGGGCTTACCTTAGATTGTTTTGGGAGGTCACTTATATCTAGAATAGTATACGGCTCGCCTTCATATTTTTTATCGGAAACTACATCGTATGCTAATTCTTCGTATGGAAACATATTTATAACCCCTATTATAGATAGATTCTGAATATTATACCCATATCCTAGACCACCCGCTATCTTTTTATTAAAGACGCCAATTGCTTGACTTGCATTTCCCGATAAATCACCTAAAGGAATATTAACCAAGATGGAATGTTTCTTCGATATTTTGTAACCTAACAAAGCACTTAACATCCCACTATACCCCTTACTTTCTCCAAAGATTCCAATTGAACTATCAGCCTGAATAAAATATCCTTTGGGAGCATTGGTATAATAATTAAATCCAAAGCTTAAACCCAACTGCATGTTATTAAACGCCAACCCTTTACTATCTTCTTTTTCTTCAAGCTCCTCAAGTCTTACATGTAATTCCTGTACCATACGATTGATTTCAACTTCAAGCGTATCTCTTTCAACGGACGTGTTTTGCCCGAACGAAATGTTGTAAAAGAGCAATCCAAACAACAAAATATAGATTTGGTGTAATCGCAAAATTCTTCAGCTTTAGTTTAATTTGCGGGCATGTTTGATTTACGGTATAGAAATTCAATTAGGGTCTTTATTAACGCTTTTTTGCTTCTATTTATTTTGGCAAGCTGCAATTCAAAGAAAATTGAAGTTGATAAAATTGTAAGTGCTGCAAAAATTTACACTTCAAATTCCAACTTCGATGTAGCAGAATCAATGGCTATAAAAGACGGAAAAATAATTGCTATTGGCTCTTTGGATGATATTAAATCCGCATACAAATCAACAGAAAAGATTGAACATACTGGTTTCATTTATCCGGGATTCATCGACGCTCATTCTCATTTTTATGGTTATGGTCTAACACTAAATCGAGTGGACCTTAGAAACACTTTTAGCATGAATGAGGTAGTATTAAAAACTGTAGAGTTTTCTAAAACCACTTCGGAATTTTGGGTTACTGGAAGAGGTTGGGATCAAACAGATTGGATTGAGAAAAGCAGTCCGAACAATATTATGTTAAACGCCTACTTCCCAGATAGACCAGTAATAATAAAAAGAGTTGACGGTCATGCAGCAATTGCGAATGCCAAGGCATTGGAGCTCGCAGGCATTACACCCAATACAAGAGTTGATGGAGGTGAAATTGAAGTTATTGGTGGACGTTTGTCAGGATTAATTACAGACAATGCAATGTCATTGGTTGATGATGTGATACCAGAACCTTCTCTAGATAGTAAGATTGCAGCGTTGGTTAAAGCCGATAAGAAATGTATAGCAGCTGGTTTAACAAGTGTTACTGATGCTGGCTTAGACTTAAACACCATTCTTCTAATCGACAGTTTGCAGCAATCAGGAGACTTAAAGCTTCGATTCTATATCATGTGCAATCCCACTGAAGAAAACTTTGCCTATTTTGAAAAGAATGGGATGATAAGCAATCCCAGATTACAGGTTTCTTCATTTAAGTTATATGCAGATGGTGCATTAGGTAGTAGAGGAGCTCGATTAAAAGCACCCTACTGCGATCAAACATCCTATAGTGGGGTTTGGGTAACTAACCCAACTAAGATTGATTCTCTAATTGACAGAATTGATAACCTTGGATTTCAGGTGAACACACATTGTATAGGAGACAGTGCTAACAAAAAGGTTTTGGAAATCTACAGCAAATATCTTGGTGGGAAAAATGATAGAAGATGGAGAATTGAACATGCACAAGTTGTAACTCCAGCAGATCGATATTATTATAGCAACTTTAGTATAATTCCATCTGTTCAACCAACACACGCAACTAGCGACATGCCGTGGGCTGAGAAGAGATTATGTTCAAACAGATTAGAAGGAGCTTATGCTTATAAGAGTTTGTTAGAACAAAATGATTACTTACCACTTGGCACAGACTTTCCGGTCGAGGACATATCTCCTCTTAAGACCTATTTTGCAGCTGTATATAGACAGAATTCAAAAAACAAACCATTAGGTGGTTTTCTGCCAAATGAATCATTAACGAGCAAACAAGCCATATTGGGCATGACATATTGGGCAGCAAAAGCCAACTTTATGGAAAATAATATCGGAAGCTTAGAGCCTGGCAAAATAGCCGATTATATAATACTTGATACGGACATTTATACTGAAAAGTACATGCTAACAACACAGGTGAAAGAAGTATTTATTGATGGGGTTTCGGTAAAGAACTAGCCAACGTCTTGTTCGAGTAAGTTCTGACCTTCTAAGGTCCATCCCTGAAGCGAAGTAAGCTCAGTTAACAGCAATGAAACTTGCTTAGCTGCTAGTTTAGGAAGATCGCTCTCCATCGCATTTTTTTGTATTACCTCGATGCATTCTGATTGAATTTTATTCAAGTCTTCATTATTGAACTTATTGAAAATTCCATTTTCCAAATTATAGTATGTTATCTCTGGGCTAATACTAACGATTGAAGGTTCTGGAACTTTCTTTAATCTAAACGTTTTAAATTTCTCATCACCCTCCCATTCCAATTTCTCAAAATCGTAACCCATAAGCACTTTGGCTTTAACAATTATTAGTGCTTTTTTAGTGGAAGATAGCAAAGGCAAAGCTACCTTGGAATGTTCAAAATCAATTATTTCGGTATAATGTCCTTCCGCAGTCACAACCTTAAAAACGCGTTTTAATGAATCTACCATAGTATGAGTGGCGATCTTTTCAGTTCTTTTGGCAATGAAGATGTCTTTTAGAAGTAGGAATGCTGAGAAGACAATAATACTTAGTGCAGCAAAAATAAATACAGTACTCAGCATCACATTTGTGTTAGAAAGTGAATAGTAAATAAAAACACATATAATTATTGCAAGAATCGCCGCAATTGTAATTATTGTGAGTTTGATTTTTTTCATAAAACCCTTGGAGGTATACTAAAGGGACTATCCCCTTTCAGAAAGAGGTACGTATGAACGAACAACAGGTCCAGTGTAGATTTGACGTGGTCTACCAATCGGGTGTTTGTCTTCCATCATTTCTTTCCATTGTGCAATCCAGCCTGGAAGTCTGCCTAATGCAAACAATACAGTAAACATTTCAACAGGGAATCCCATTGCTCTATAAATAATCCCTGAATAGAAATCAACATTTGGGAACAATTTACGTTCAATGAAATATGGATCAGATAATGCAGCAACTTCAAGTTTCTTAGCAATTTCTAAGGTAGGGTCATTTACACCCAACTTTTCTAAAACTTCATCCGCAGATTTCTTAATGATTTTAGCTCTTGGATCGAAGTTTTTATAAACTCTATGCCCAAATCCCATCAGTCGGAATGGATCGTTCTTATCTTTTGCTTTGTCAATGTATTTCTGAGCATCTCCTCCATCTGCTTGAATAGCTTCCAGCATTTCAATTACCTTCTGATTAGCACCACCATGCAAAGGCCCCCATAGTGCAGCAATACCCGCAGAAATTGAAGCGTAGAGATTAGCATGTGAGGAACCAACCAATCGAACAGTTGAAGCAGAACAGTTTTGTTCATGGTCAGCATGAAGAATCATTAATTTATTCATTGCTCTAACCAATACGGGATCTAATTCATAATCCTCTGTAACATGCTTAAACGTCATGTTCAGGTAATTCTCTACATATGTTAGGTTATTCTGTGGGTAGATAAGCGGATGACCTATTCTATTTTTAGAGATCATTGCACAAATAGTTGGCATTTTAGCTAACAAGCGAGTAATGGTTCTAATACGAGCACCTTCTCCTGCATTTGGATCAAGACTTTCAGGATAGAAAGAAGAAAGCGAAGATATCATTGCTATTAATTGCCCCATTGGATGGGAACCTGTAGGCCATGCATCAAAAATGTTTTGAATATCTCCGTTTACAAGTGTATGTCTTCTAATTTCATTGTCCCAAGTTTCATACTCTTCTTTTGTTGGTAATTCGCCATTGATTAATAAATAGGCTACTTCGAGAAACTCAGCTTTGTCAGCCAATTCTTCAATCGAGTATCCCCTATGACGCAAAATTCCTGCTTCTCCATCAAGGTAGGTGATACTACTTGTTGTACTTCCTGTGTTTTTATAACCAAAATCAAGTGTAACGGCTCCTGTACTCGCTCTTAACTTACTAATATCAATTCCAATCTCTTGTTCCGTCCCAACTTTTAACGGTAATTCTGTTTCTTTTCCTTGGATTGTGATTTTGGCTGTATTTGACATAGAAAATATTTTGATTTTAGTAGTGCGAAGGTACCGATTTATTGTGTGTTAGAAAAGTGAAACAATCAAATAATTTATATGTTTTAATTATATCTTAGATTTGTTTAAAATTTTACCCGATATGTCAGAAGATATAGTTCAAATTATAGGAGGTTTAAACAACAAAGCAGCTTTAAAGCAACACATATACAGGAATACTAAATCCGTTTTTAAAGAAATAAAAAAGTGTGCTGAAGAAATTGCTCACAAGCTTGCTCCTGAGGTTGTAAAAAAAGACAAGAGCGTTGAAGTTGAAATAAAACGAATTAGTGATTTTGAATTTCATTTAAAGTTTAGTGGAGACACCATTGCATTTATTATGCATACCAATATTTTTACTTTCCCACCACAACATGAGGTTACCAAAATGCCATATGTAATGGAAGCTCCTGAAAGAGGATATTGTGGTATGATACAAGCATACAATTTCTTATCTGACTCTCTTAAATATCAACGCTTAGGTGACGTTGGGTATTTACTTGCACGGTTGTTTATAAATGCGGAAGGACATTTTTATGTAGATGGTCAACGCCAATTGGATTTCTTATACAAAGACTTCCACAAAAACATAATTAATGAAGAAGCCATCGTCAAAATCATTGAACAAACAATGTTATATGCTCTCGATTTCGACCTGTATGTACCGCCTGTAAATGTGATGTCTGAGATTACTCTAGAACAAAAAAATTACTTCAATAATCCAGGTGGATTAGCAACGGGTAAAAGACTTGGATTTAAGAGTGAATAGAAGAATCAGGGGGCTCTGTATTTTAATCATAGCCTCCTAACAAATTTAGTAAAAAATATATTATAATTTGCTTTTTCAAGCATGATATATTTCATCCCAAATCAGTTACTTGGGTCACAAAAATAGCTCCGGTTCTCTTATAACTTTGGTGTGTTAATTAAGTCGTAATACACCATGAAAAAAACCATTTTAACCCTATTTTCTTTAATCCTCTTCTCGTTCGTATTCGCTCAACAAAAAGTAGCCCTTCATCATCAGGGGAATACTACAATTTACGGGGGTTCCAATCCTTTTGTAACTGCATACGATTCTGCTGTTTCTGGTGACACACTATATGTTCCCGGAGGAGTATTTGCTCCACCTTCTTCTTTTACCAAAAGACTTGTAATTTATGGAACAGGGCATTACCCAGACACTACATCAGCGACAGGTAAATCCGTTATATCAGGTAATTTAAGATTTCAAAATGGATCGGATAGTTCATTTGTTGAGGGATTAGAAGTAACCGGAGATATTTATACCGATAATAACCATAAAGTCGATTACCTAACGGTCTCAAGATGTAAACTCAATAGTTTCATGATGAATGGGAATATGACAACACCATCCAACTATGCAACGGTGAGACAATCTGTATTGAACGGCAGCGTAATCTTTTCAAATGGTACCTTCAATTTGGTTACCAATAATATAATTCTTGGCTATGTTAGTGCAGGTAATAACAATGCCATGTACAATAACATATTTTTGTGGACATCAAACTATTACCATAACCAATTTGCTAGTCTAAGTAATTGTCATATTGCAAACAACATTATCAAGCATACCGGGTATATTACAAATGGAAATCTTAATACTTTTTCTAATAATGCCTTCCCAAGTGGAAATCCAGGAGGAACAAATTCTTATATCAATAACTATTTTAACCAACCTTTTGATTCTCTATTTGTTGAAACAATTCCTGCAAGCTTCGACTATGACACTGATTACTTTTTAGATTCGGCTTCAAATTATCTCGGAACAGATAGCACTGAAATTGGAATCTATGGAGGTCTATATCCATGGAAAAAATCTTCAGTTCCTTCTATTCCTCATATTATTTACAAGAAAATACCTGTTGCTACAGAACCAAACGGCACACTGGATATCGAGATTAAAGTGAACGCAGAAGACTATTAAACTAACCAAAATATTAGCTCATTAAAAAAACAACAATGAAAAAATCAATCATACTTATAGCTCTAGCTTTGCTAGGCTTAAACCTACAAGCACAGCAAAAGGTCGCTTTACATCACAATGGGGTTACGGAAATATATGATGGAGTTAACTCCTTTATCCAAGCATATGATTCTGCGATAGCAGGAGATACAGTTTATCTATCTGGAGGAGTATTCTCGGCACCATCCAACATCAATAAACGATTAACGATCTATGGTGCAGGGCATTACCCAGATACGACTAAAGCAACACGAAGCACGGTCATTACTGGAACCATTAATATTTACCAAGATGCAGACAGTACGTTTATTGAAGGGTTAGAGTTAAGCGATATTAGCATACCATCTAACCACAAGGTTGACTACCTCACGATTTCTCGTTGTATACTGGGTAGCTTTACTATGTCTGGTAACCAAACCAATCCTTGTCAGTATCTAACTTTCAAAGAAAACATTGTCGGAGGAATCAACCTAGCAAGTGGGGCCAACTCTATTATTTCCAATAATATAATAATCCGTCAAATATATAACGGCAATCAGAATGCCTTTTATAACAATATTCTACTTTATGAATCGGCACCAAATAACTCAACACGATATGTAATGAATAACGTAACCAATTGTGTTGTTGCCAACAATATTTTTAGGCTAGTGAGATATAATAATTATCCTTTGTCTGGCAGTACTAATGTGATATCAAATAATGTAAATGTAGCTAACACCACTGGAACTTCAAACCTCTATAGTAATAACTATACCTACCCTATAGTAGACTCCATTTTTGTAAATCATTTGGGTAATGCTTTTTCGTATGACGATGATTTTCATTTAGACTCGGCTGGAGTGTACCTAGGCGTAGATAGTACGCAAGTAGGTATATATGGAGGCTTGTATCCGTGGAAGGAGTCTTCGGTACCTAGCATACCTCATATCATATACAAGAAAATTCCCGATGCCGTAGAACCAAATGGTACACTGGATATTGAGATCAAAGTAAACGCTGAAGATTATTAAAATGAAAAAACAAATTTTACTCATATTGATATTGGCTTTTATTAATTTTGGTGCAGTAGCCCAAAACAAAATAACGGCTTACGAGTATTGGTATGATAGCGATTCAACCATAACCTCTGTTAGTGCTGCATCACCTGCTTCACCCTATACACTGAACTCTTCGTTCAACGTGAGTAGCTTAGCTACCGGTCTACACACTTTTAACGTGCGATTTGTAGACGATAGTGCAAAGTACAGTCCTGTATTGAGTCAGTTCTTCTTTAAAAAACCAGTTATATCTTCTGGTTCAAATGCCAAGATAATTAACTATCAGATTTGGTACGACGGTGATTTTGAAAATGCAACTTCTCAATCTGTTTCTCCAACTCTTTCCTATGATTTAATAAGCGGTTTGAACGTAAGTAATTTAGCAACCGGATTACACACTATTTCACTTCGTTTTCAAGACGATCTTGGAGTTTGGAGTGTGCCAGTTTCTCAGTTCTTCTTCAAAAAACCTGTTATTCAATCTGGTTCCAATGCTAAAATGATTAACTATCAGATTTGGTACGACGGTGATTTTGAAAATGCCACAACACAGTCCATCTCACCTTCAGTTTCGTTTGATTTGGTTAGCAGTTTGAATGTATCCAATTTAACTACTGGCTTACATACCATTTCACTTCGTTTTCAAGATGATGTTGGAGCTTGGAGTGTTCCTGTTTCTCAGTTCTTCTTCAAGAAACCAGAGACTGGAATGACAGCCACTAAATCGCTTACTACATACGAGTATTGGTTTGATGAGGATTATGCTAATGCCTCTTTGCAAACTGTATCTTCAACACAGCACTTAGATTTGATGAAAAATATAGACGTTTCAGCACTGAACACTGGTCTGCACACAATCACCATTCGTTTTAGAGATGATGGCGGTTATTGGAGTGTTCCTTTAGCTCAATTTTTCTTTAAGAAACCAGAAACTGCGGTTGTTGCTAACAAGATGGTGGAATATCGCTATTGGTTTAACGAAGACGATGATAAAATGACTTATGCCGAAATAACACCTTCTGTGAGTCAATTTGAGTTAATGAAAACCTTTGATATGACCCACCTTTGGAAAGGGGATTATTCTATCCATTTTCAGTTTAAAGATAAGAAGGGAAAATGGAGTGTGGTAACTACGGACTCTATTACCAAGGCTTCATTGCCAATTGCAAAGTTCACGCATAGTGCGGTGAGTTACTGTGATTCAGTAGTGGTGACCTTCCAAAACCAAAGTGTAGATGCTGATAGTGTATTCTGGGATTTTGGCGATGGAACCACAAGTAACGAGTGGGAACCTACCCACGTGTTTATGTATCAAACTAAAGATGTTTCATTATACGTAAAAGACACAACCAGCGGGCTCGATTCGTTTACTACCCAAAGTATAAAGCTTTTCTTTTTGCAAGAAACACAGGCAAGTTTAGATACAACCGTTTGTGATAGTTACACCTCACCAAGTGGGAACCATGTATGGACAACATCCAAAACTTACTTAGACACCTTAACAAATAGCATTGGTTGTGATAGTATTTTAACCGTTAACTTAACCGTAAACGTAACCAAGTCCGAAAACATAACTGCAGCCTCTTGTTTTGAGTATGTATCACCTAGTTTAAAATATACTTGGACTGAAAGTGGAACATATAAAGACACCTTAACAAGCAGCACGTTCTGCGATAGCATTTTAACCATTAACTTGACCATAAATACGGTAGATACAGGTGTAACAAGATTTGACAACACGCTAACGGCAACAGCTACTAACGCAACCTATCAATGGGTAGATTGTAATAATGGCAATACACCTATTAACGGTGAGACCAATAAGAGTTTTAATCCTGCTAAAAATGGATTATACGCTGTTCTTGTAACGCAAGACAATTGTAGTCTTCTTTCTAGTTGTTATCAAATTTCCAATGTTGGTGTTAGTAAGAATACCCTCAGTTCAAACATCTTGGTTTATCCTAATCCTACAAGAGGTTTGGTAACCATTGATCTAAACAAAATTTGCAGTAACTTACATGTTGAAGTTCGGGATTTTGCAGGAAGACTTGTTTCACAGTTTTCTGAATATTCTACCGAACAAATTACACTAGAAATTGAGGGTAGTGTTGGATTCTATAGTATTACCTTACTTTCAGATGAAGGAACTGCTGCAATAAAAGTATTAAAAAATTAGCCCTACATCCCCGAAATTGGAGAAAGCGGCAATTTAGATTGCCGCTTTTTAATTTGCATTATTCCCTGATTTTTAGGACTTTAAATTTTTTCACTATATTTGATTGAACAAAAATTTAACCCTTAATAATTAACCTCATGAAATCAAACTTAAAATTTTTCACAGGACTTACCTGTGGCCTAATCCTAGGTATCTTATTCTTTAACACTTTCGATCTTCAATCAAAATCAACTTTAGAAATGACCCCAGTTGTTCTTGAAACCGCTGATGAAGAAGATGATCCTGTAAAAGGGCAATGGATCAATAACTCAACCGCCAACACACTCATTGCTTCGTACCAAACCAATTTTATTGAAGCAAATAGCCTTCCATCCAATACAACAATTGGAGGTTTTATTGGCAAAAAGCATTTACGAGATATCTGCGGAATAAGTGCAGATGAATATATTAAATTCAGGTTTTACCAAACAGCAGATGCCACTGGTAACTCTCAATTAGGAATAATATTTTATCCTACTAAAACCGCTAATGTTTTGCTACGAACAGGAAGTGCTTCTTTCTGTCCAATGCTTTGCGAATATCCTGAATAAAAAATATCTAACTTAAAAAAGTAAACATAGTTGCTGAATAGCAGCTATGTTTTTTTTTGTGCTTTAACAAAGTACATTTCTTGGTCCTCCATATTTTTAACTTGCATTTTCCCCCTCGATTCACAATTGTATTTATCCTTCACCAATTCATAGGTGCCTGCAGTTATATTGATACAACCTGGTGAACTATTCTGCTCAACTCTTGCTGCTATATTAACTGCATCTCCCCAAATGTCAAACGCGTACTTTACTGTTCCTACTACACCAGACACAACCTCACCCGTGTGCATACCAATTCTAAACTTAAAACTAACCCCATATTTTTCGAGCATCTCTTTTTCCAATCCTTCAACTGCTGCAAGCATTAGTATGGAAGACTCAACTGCTTTTAATGCACTGTTATTTGTTGAGCTATGTAATCCGGATACAAACATATAGGCATCGCCAATAGTCTTAATTTTTTCTAACCCAAATGATTTTATTATTAGATCAAACTTGCTGAAATAGGTATGTAACATTTTTACCAATGCTTGTGGTTCCAGATTGGATGCTATCCGCGTAAACTTAACGATATCAGCAAATACAATTGTTACTTGCTTATGTGCTATCGCACTTGATGTTCCGGTTTCTTTTAACTCTCTCGCTGTTTCTTTAGGTAGTATATTGGTTAATAATTCATCTGACCTTTTCCGCTCTTTTGCCACCCCACGTAACGATAAGAAAACGGAGATTGTAACAATACCCAGAGCTACTAGCAATACCAACAGTCCAATTCGTTGCCTATTCCTTTTCTCTATTTGAGCCCCAAATGACACTTCTTTCTTTTCAAAATCATGACCTGCTTTCAACATTGCAATTTGAGTGGCCGCATCTTCGTTCATCAACGAATCCTTCAAACCTTCCAACTCAAGTAAGTAATCAGCAGCTGACTTATATCGCTCGCTTTCGTATTCTGTTTTAATTACTACATCTAATATCGAATGAAGTGGATAGACTAAACCAACCTCTCGAGCAATTCTTAACGCCTCATTTGCACAAGCTGATGCTTCTTCAATTTGCCCAAGTTTCAATAAGTATTTTGCTTTCCCTTCAAGTGTAAAGCACACACCAACTTTCTCATTTCTTGATTCAAACAATGCCAATAGCGTGTCATACTCTTGCATAATTCTGGGTTTTATTGATCGTTGAGCTTCTAAATTATTCAAATACAATCGTGATTCAAGAACTCCTGTTTGCATAGATTCTTTATCAAAAGCTTCTTTAGAATTCAATAAATAATCACGAGACTTAACATAATCTCCTTGGTTTAAATAACATAATCCTAATAAGTAACCTATTAAAGATGAAGCTTCTACTCCATGATTATAGACAGAAGATTGCGTAAAGTATGAAATTGCATCTGACCACTTACGCATTCCATACATCACCAAACCTAAACCAATATAAGCTTGTGAAACACCTGCTGAATCATTAATTGATTCCGCTTTCTTTAAGGACATATAAAAGTAGCGTGTTGCTTTTGCGTTTTCAGATAAAGAAAGATAACCTCTCCCCAGCTCTTCTGTACTCTCAATAATGCCACTTGAGTAGTTGGCTTCATCAGAAATTTTGTAGGCCTCTTCTAATAGATTAATTGCATGTTTTATAGAGTCTTCTGAAAAAAACAAGTCATGAGCTTTTTTGTGAAGTCTTTCAACCTCAGAAACTACTTCTTTGTCATCTCTTGAATCAAATTCTTGAGCATAACATCTCCCATAAGCCGAAACGACCAGAAAAAGAATTACGAGGTTTTTTATCATTAAAAGGTAGGGTTAACTTTACAAAGTAAGTAAAAATGAAGATGATATGTTACCTTGATGATTATATTTAAAGGACACCTCATTGGAATCGTGTAAAAGATATTTTTCGTTTCACTGAAATATAGCTAAATTTGGCTGATACATTGACCTATGAAGATATATTTCTTTAGTCCATTTTATTTTTTAAATAATTCAGAAGAACTACTATAAATGAGTATTAGAAAATTAAAAAGATTTATTTCTGAGAAAATCAATTCTGAGATTTCTAAAGATCTAAGTTACCATGGATTACATCATACTTTAGCCGTTCTAGAAAGTTGCAATCAATACATTAAACGACTCAAAATAGATTCTCATAAAGCACATTTATTGAGAACTGCAGCTCTTATGCATGATTTAGGCATTCTATGGAATTATTCTGATCACGAAGCAAAGGGGATTGAGTATATTAAAAATGAATTACCTGATTGGGGATATTCAAAAAAAGACATCGAAGTAATTTGTTCTTTAGTTCAAGCAACAAAACTACCTCAACAACCTAAAACACTCTTAGAAGAAATTATTTGTGATGCTGATTTAGATTATTTAGGTACGGAAAATTTTTACAGAATTGGGGAAACATTGTATCATGAGTTTAAGTCTCAAAAAATAGTCTCAAATCGCAAGGAATGGAATGACCTTCAAATAAGATTTCTCGAAAATCACAGCTATCATACTGCCTTTGCTAGAAAAAATAGAGAACCCGTCAAACAAAAATTTCTTGCTGAGTTAAAGAATAATAATTCAAATTAGATTATTTTTCGCCACCCTCTTATGAAAGATATACACTGGAAAAGCATTTTTTCTCCCGCTTCTATTCTTTATACCGTTATCGGTGTTTTATGTGCCACTCTTGCATTAAAAGGATTCATGATTCCCAATCATTTTTTAGATGGTGGAGTAACTGGTTTCTCTATTCTTGCTCATGAAGCCTTTCATATTAACATTGGTCTATTTCTGTTTTTGTTCAATCTACCATTTGTAATAATTGGTTATAAAACCATGGGTAAAACCTTCGCCGTGCAAGCTCTCATTGCTATCATATTACTCATTATTGCCATGCAGTTTGTTGTAATCCCTACGGTAACAAACGACAAGATATTAATTGCAGTTTTTGGGGGCTTACTGATGGGTTTAGGTATTGGACTTGTCATCAAAGGAGGTGGTGTAATTGACGGCTTCGAGATAGTTGCTCATTATACAAACAAGAAATCTGGATTTTCAACAACAGAAATTGTACTGCTAACCAATACCATTATATTTCTCTTAGCCGCATTTAGTTTTGGTATCGAAGCAGCTATGTATTCCATTCTAACCTATTTCACGGCTGTTCAAACTTCCGATTACGTTGTAGATGGTTTTGAAGAATACACTGCCTTAACCATTATATCAAAAGAACATGAACAGGTAAAATCCATTATTGTAAAAGACTTTAATAAGGCAATTTCTGTATACAAAGGTGAAAGAGGTTATTTACCAAATTCATTTGATGTTAAATCAGATACCGATATCGTAATGACCATTGTAACTCGATTAGAAATCCATAGATTAAAAGAAGCAATTTCCGTTCTTGACCCAAATGCCTTTTTCTATGTACAAC
>JABDQY010000126.1 GCA_013042025.1 Bacteroidia bacterium | reverse complement strand
TATTACACCTTGGTTATTCTTAGTTCCATTGGTGGTAATTTTTTTAATCATAAAGAAAACACAGCCTGTAATTGCACTTTTGGTTGGAACTTTACTCGGGGCAATTTTCGTTTTATTCTTTCAACCCCAAATGTTTGTTCAATTAGGAGAAACAGATAATATAACTGCAAATCTGCAATACAAAGTAATTTTGAAATCAATAACCGAAGGAGCAACCATTGAAACAGCAAATGCATCACTTAATGATTTGTTTTCAAGTGGAGGAATGGCGGGTATGCTCGGCACTATATGGTTAATTATTTGTGCAATGATCTTTGGTGGTATAATGGAAGCAATTGGGGCATTGGGTAGAATCAGCCAATCATTATTGAGTTTAGCTCATTCTGTCTTTGGACTATTTGCAAGTACAGTGGCAAGCTGCTTGGCAATTAACTTAACCGCAAGTGATCAGTATTTAGCAATTGTGGTACCTGGAAAAATGTTTGAAAAGGCGTATGCGAAGCGAGGATTAGCTCCTGAAAATTTAAGTAGAACCTTGGAAGATAGTGGAACGGTTACTTCAGCTTTAATTCCTTGGAATACCTGTGGAGCTTATCAAAGTGGAGTGCTTGGTGTGGGAGTGGGCGAATATTTTGTGTATGCTATTTTTAATTATATCAGCCCTTTTATGACATTGCTGCTTGCTGGTTTTAAAATAAAGATTAGAGAACTTAGGGAAAAGCAATAATATTTGTACCTCATTTTATGAAATACATAATAATAGTACTTTCATTATTCGTTACTATTCAATCATTTGGAGCGAGTGATAAAGAACCTGATTTTGAACTGCCAGATTTTGGTTATGTCTTTGAATTGACAGATCAACTTCAAAAGATTTCGGGTGAACAAGTCAATATGTTTGGAATACGAGGTGGACTTACATTCAATACAAATTATGCTGTAGGGTTCAGTTTTAAATTCTCTACAAATAGAATACTACCTGCTGATGAAATTGATAAAAATGTGTTTTTAAATGTTGCATTAACCAGTGCCTACATTGAGTACACACTTAAACCAAGCAGTAGGGTGCATTTAACATTTCCTTTAGATATTGGAGGTGGAGATGTAAACATGGAATGGAAGGAGTATCGTTCAAGCGATCCTTTTCCATATGGTGAAAAATACTTTTTTTATGTTGAACCAGGTGCGAAGTTAGAAATAGCAATTACTAAGAAATTACTTATTAATCTTGGAGCAACCTATGTCTTTGTTCCTAAACTCGATTATAGAGCAGTAACCGCAAAGAATATTAGCGGACCTTCTGCAATAGTTGGAATCAAATATGGTAAATTTTTGTAGGTTAGATAAACTCTACTTATAATTTTAAGTTTTCAATTTCCAGATTGTAATCATATTGAATATCCTCGTGCATTTTTAAAAGACAGTTTTTTGCCAAAGCAAGTTGCCGGTGATAGGTGTTCGTTAACACTGTATTGTGTTTAATGTTGGGCTCTAGGTTGCCTAGTTTCTGACAGAAGTATATGAGCAATTCAACTTGTGTTTCATCTTTCTTAGAGTAACGGATGTACTTTTTTAAATTACGTAGAATCTTTCTCACGCTTTTCTTAATAAAATAATAACTTGACGTGTTTATAGAATCAAATTCATCGTCCATCTCCTCTTTAATAGACTGGATATATCCATCTTCATTGTCTGCTTCAAAAAGCAAGTATGAAAGAAGTTCTTTATTTTCTTTTTTGAATTTTGCTAAACGTAAACAAGTTTCTATAAGTTCAGCTTCTGACAGATGCTGCAGTTCTTTTTTAAGTTGAGTGACAGTTGCAGCTTTCATTTGTTAAACTTTGGAATAGAATTTAAATACAATTGTTCTACTTTTTCTCGAGCCCAAGGGGTTGCCCTTAAGAATTTAAGACTTGATTTAATAGTAGGATTATTATTAAAACAATTGATATCAATGCGTGAACCTAGCTCGTCCCAGCCATAATAAGATACTAGGAAGTCAAGTATTTCCGTCAATTTAACACCATGAAGTGGATTGTTTGGTTGGTCTTGAGATTCTTTCTTGTTTCGAAGCATTGCTTGTATCAGTCCGTAAAATTAAGCATAAAAAAAGCCCCAATTCTAAATTGAGGCTTGATCATTGTAAAATATTTTGCAATAATTACGCAAGCGTAACATTCACTGCATTAGGTCCTTTTTGACCGTCTTCTACTTCGTAGTTAACTTCATCTCCTTCTGTGATACGAGTTGTAGTTCCTGTTTTGTGTACGAAAACATCTTTACTTCCATCTTCTGGTGTGATAAAACCAAAGCCTTTCTCATCGTTGAAGAATTTTACTGTTCCTTTATTCATTGTATTATATTGTTATAAGTGGCAAAGGTAGGTGTAATTTTTCTATTTATAACATTATCGTTTTTTATTGCCAGCTTGTTTACCTCCTCGACTAATCGGTTTCTTATATTTTTTGGCTTTTTTCATCTTTATTTTTTGACCCCCTCCATAGTTTTTGGTTTTCATGTTTTTTTCCTTCTTCTCATGAAAACTTGGCCCTGCTACACGCTTTGTTTGCTTGTGAGGATTCTTTTCAATAATTCGTGGTTGCTCATCTAGAGTCAATTTCTTTGAAATTGCAACATCTTCAGGAAATGGAACATGTGGGATCGTGTAATCCATTAAGTCTTCAATGCGTTTTTTCCATTCTTCCTCTTTTTCTGTGTAAAACAGAATAGATTTTCCTTCTTTAGAAGCTCTACCCGTTCTTCCTATTCGGTGCATGTAATTTTCAGGGAACTTTGGCGTATCAAAATTAATTACATGCGTGATGTCATCTAAATCCAATCCACGTGCAATCACGTCGGTGGCAATCAAAATACGACTTACATTATCATTGAAGCGTTCAATTGTAGCAATTCTATTATTCTGAGATTTGTTGGAATGAATTACTCCAAGTTGAGACCAAAAGTCTTCTTCCAATGCTTCAAAGAGGCGATCTGCATTCTTTTTACTATCAATAAATACAAGAACTTTTTGGAAGGTCTCTTTGTCTCTTATTAAGTGTTTCAATAAGTTTACCTTGGTATAAAAGTTTGCTGCCGAATAACATGTTTGTGAGATGTTTTCAAGAGGAGTACCACTCACAGCAATTGATATTTTAAGGGGAGCAATAAAAAAATCGTTGATTAATGCTTCAACATCATCCGTCATAGTTGCAGAAAACATAATATTCTGTCTTCTTGAAGGAAGCAGTTCAAAAATGTTTGTCAGTTGAAATCGAAACCCTAAATCCAACATTACATCTACTTCGTCTATAATCAGTTGCTTGATATCTTGTAATTGCAATGCACGACTAACTGCAAGATCGTACAATCTTCCTGGTGTCCCAACAACAATGTCGCAACCTTGAGCTAATGCAGCTTTTTGAGTTTTGATGTTAACACCTCCATACACACCTTGAACACGAATTGTCATGTATTTGGCAAAGAGTTCTATTTGTTCGGTTACTTGAATTACCAATTCTCGTGTAGGTACCAAGATTAAGGTTGTTGGCTTAATTTGCTTGGAAAACGTGTGTCTTTGAAGAACTGGAAGCATATATGCTAGTGTTTTACCGGTTCCAGTTTGAGCAATGCCAATAACATTTTTACCAGACATCACTTTAGGAAATGCTTCTTCCTGAATAGGAGTTGGAGCTTTAAATCCTAAATCATCAATAGCATTTTTAAGCTGATTGGTAATATTAAAATCTTGGAAAGTTGACATTGCAATTTTATGCAAAGGTATGAAACTATTGCAGTGCTCTTATTGACGATTCTTTCGCCAGTTTTCTGCATCAGATTGAGCTATTTCAATAGTCTTGTGCTCATTGAATTCAAGATAGGTGAAAACTGCTGCCGCCTTATTCAATTTAGCATTTTGCTGATTAATTGCTTCTGGTGAATAGTAATTCGCAATGAAATTTGTATCAAAGTCACCTGAGATGAATTTCGGATGCTGCAAAACGAATCTCCCAAAGTCTAATGTAGTTGGAATCCCCTCAATTTCGAAGTTGTCAATTGCATATATCATTCGCTCAATTGCTTGATTTCTATCTTTACCCCACACCACTAATTTTGCGAACATATTGTCATAATAAATGGGTATTTCATAGTCTTCATATACAAAATCATCTACTCGAATGAAGTCTGCTTTTGGTGGGTTGTATTTAGTTAAAGTTCCAACAGCAGGTAAGAAATCATTACTAGGATCTTCTGCCGTTAAGCGTAGCTCTATAGCGTGACCGTTTGATACAATATCTGCTTGAGTAAATGTAAGCTTTTCACCCCGTGCAACTAGAATTTGCTGTTCAACTAAATCTAAACCAGTTATCAATTCAGTTACTGGATGCTCAACCTGTAAACGTGTGTTCATTTCTAGAAAATAGAAATTATGATCTGCATCCATCAGGAATTCCACGGTTCCTGCACCGCTATAATTACAAGACTTTGCAACATTAACTGCTGCTTCTCCCATTCGTTTTCTTAGATCATCATCTAGAATTGCACTTGGAGCTTCTTCAACTAGTTTTTGATGTCTTCGTTGAATAGAGCACTCTCTCTCCATAAGGTAAACTACATTACCATGGTTGTCTGCAATTAATTGTATTTCAATATGACGAGGTTTGGTAACAAACTTTTCAATAAAAACAGAGCTGTCTCCAAATGCACTTTGAGCTTCACTCCTGGCAGTTTTCATTTGAGTTTCTAGGTCTTCTTCTTGATGAACAATTCGCATTCCCTTTCCACCTCCACCAGCACTTGCTTTAACCAATACTGGATAGCCAATTTTCTTTGCAACTGAAATGGCTTCATTGATGTCTTCAACAACACTATTAATCCCAGGAACCAAAGGCACACCATATGCTTCAACTGCCTGCTTACTAGCAATTTTACTTCCCATTAGGTCAATTGCAGCTGGGCTAGGTCCTATAAATGTAATGCCTGCATCTGTTGCCTTTTTAACAAAACTCGCATTCTCAGAAAGAAAACCATATCCAGGATGAATTCCGTCGACATTGTTTTCTTTACAAATTGCTATGATTTTATCCGCTTGCAAATAGCTTTCTGATGAAGGGGCAGGGCCCACACAAAATGCTTCGTCTGCCATTTGAACATGTCTAGAGTTTCGATCTGCTTCTGAATAGATGGCAACAGTTTTTATCCCCATCTCTGTACAAGATTTAATTACACGAACAGCAATTTCACCTCTATTTGCAATTAGTATTTTTTTCACGGTTTGTTCAGCATTGGTAATTTTAGAAATTGTTGCTCTTGCTCGCTAATTCTTGCAATTCCAAAAAAACCACCTTCTGATTGAGCTACTGATAGTGCTAAGCTTCTTAAGCTGTTGTAAAGCTGACTAGCATAAGATTTATCCAATTTTGGAAAAATTTTGTTTAACCTTTTCAAGTTGTCCTCTAAAAATGTTAGACGCTCACTTCCAACTGAAGATAGACTAATCAAAGCTTGATCTATTTCTGAGTCAAGATTTAAGTTCAATTCCTTGTACAAATCTTGCACATCATTTTGAGTTGTATAAGTCTTGATGTGAATGATTTCTTTAGCTCGGTCTATCTCGTCTTCGTTGATGTCAGAATCCGAACAAGCAATTAATAATGTTACCCAAATTGGTGCTTTAGTAACAACTGATTGTTCTTCTTCAGATAAGTTTTTTAATTGATATAACATTAAATGTAATTTTGCACCGCAAATTTATGCAATCTAGTTTAAAGCAACAGATAAAACATCTTTTTCTGAAAGAGTTAAAGATGGAACTTAAAAACAAGTATGCCATACTATCTTTGGTGTTGCTTTTAGTAGTGTCTATTTTTATAATTTATACAATACAAAAAGTAGCGGAGAACAACGTATGGCATAGCCTCTTTTACGTTGTTTTAATTTTTGGAGTTGTTCAAAATATCGGGCGAAGTTTTTTAATGGAAAACAAGGGTAGTCTACTCTATTATAGGTTTTTAGTTGATGCTAAGGCCGTAATAATTGCTAAAATTTTATATCAGTTTGTAGTAAACCTCTTTTTTCTCCTTGTCCTTTTTATTCTAATGAATTTCTGGTTGCCTCAAACTATTCCAAACCTCTTGGAGTATTTGATTACGGGATTGTTGTTTACACTTTGCAATGCTGCAGTTTTTACTTTTAATTCATCCCTAGCTTTAGGAGCAAAAAATAGTAGTTTGGTGGCATTAATATTGAGTTTTCCATTGTTATTGCCCAGTTTGCTAGTAAGTCTTAAATCAGCCAATAAAGCAATTTCTTCGTTGAGTGGTTTGGTGTTTTATCAAGACTGGTTGGTGTTAGTACTTCTGCTAGCAATACAATGCCTATTGGCGGTTGTTCTATTCAAATATGTTTGGGAGGATTAATAGGTTTGTAAAGTACAATAGTTGCACTATAAATTGCTTAAAAAAACTACTTTTGCTTCACGTTTTATAAATGAGAAAATATTGGTGGAAAATATTGTCTATTCTATGCATTATCTATGCAATCGTTGGCGGCTTTTTAATGCCAGCACCTGATGATGTTGGAATATTGGCTAAAACCATACGTAACTTGCATTTTCACGTTCCAATGTGGTTCACAATGATTATTTTATTGCTGACATCATACATCTATGGAATTCGATTTCTTGCTAGTTCAGATTTAAAACATGATAGCATGTCCAGTAGCTTTATTAAAATAGCCATGCTGTTTGGCTTATTGGGGCTTGCAACTGGATCTTTTTGGGCTCGATTTACTTGGGGAACTTGGTGGATTGAAGACGCAAAATTAAATGGAGCAGCAATAGGTATGATGATTTATCTAGCCTATTACATACTAAGAAATAGCATTGACGATGATATCAAAAAAGGGAAGTTTACTGCTGTTTATAACCTATTTGCATTCCCTATTTTTATTGTTTTGATAATCATTTATCCTAGAATGGCCGAAACTAGTTTGCATCCTGCAAGCGGCGATACAGTTGCTTTTAGTAGTCTGGATTTGGACAATAATCTTAGAAAAGTTTTTTATATTGCTGCAATTGGATGGATATTGCTAGGAGTGTGGCTCTCAAGTTTAAAATACCGTTTAACCGAATTAATGAGAATAGATGAGGAAATATAGTTGGATTGTAATGTTAGTAAGTCTATCTGCATTTGCACAAACAGCAACAGATGACTTTTTTTATAGTAGTGGTAAAATATATGTTGTAATAGCAGTTCTTGTAATCATTTTCGTGGGATTAATGTTATACCTTATAAGACTAGATAGAAAGATAACGAAGTTAGAGAAACAAAATGAAGCCTAAAGCAATCATATTATTAGTACTTTTAGCTGTTGCAATTGGATTTGTAATGAGCACCTATATGGAAGCAAGTGAGTCAGCTACTTTCGAACAAGCAGAAGCAAATCCAGATAAAGAATATCACATTACAGGGTTCTTAGTAAAAGATAAACCAATAGAATACAATCCGTTAGAAGATGCAAATCGATTCACTTTTTATCTAAAAGATAAAGATGGTGAAATAAGAAAAGTAATATCAACTGAACCTAAGATGCAGGATTTTGAGAAAACGGAAACCGTATCGATGACTGGTAGAGCGAGCGGTGAAGATTTTCTTGCAACGAAAGTTCTTCCAAAATGCCCTTCTAAATACAAGGATCAGCAAGATAACGCAACCGCAGCAGCCGAATAAGGCAAATCATGGAACAAATAACCTACGTTGGCGAACATCTCCTAATTGGGAATATTGGTAAATTCTCAGTTATTCTGGCATTCGTATCGGCAATTATGAGTGCATTATTTTATGTGCGATCAAATGAAAGCCGAAAGAAAGAAAAGAATCTTGGACGTTTTTTTTTTGTAATACATTCAATCGCGGTATTGGCGGTATTCCTAACTCTTTTCTTAATCATACAAAATCATTATTTTGAATATGCATATGCCTATCAGCATAGTAGCCTGAAATTACCACTTCGGTACATGATTTCTTGCTTCTGGGAAGGACAAGAAGGCAGTTTTCTGTTGTGGATTGTTTGGAATGCTTTGCTTGGCTTAATTCTGATTTTTACGGCTAAAAAATGGGAGAAAGGTGTAATGGCCATCATGGCTTTATCCCAAGTAGTCTTAAGTGCTATGTTATTGGGTATAGAAATGGCTGATATTGTGAATTGGGTAGGATTACATGTTGCCGACTTTTATACATTAGGAAGCAGCCCATTTGAATTGTTACGCGATAAAATGCAAGCCCCAATTTTTGAGCGTCCAGATTATCTTAAAAACATTGTTGATGGAACGGGATTAAATCCGCTCCTTCAAAATTATTGGATGGTTATTCATCCTCCAACACTGTTCTTAGGATTTGCACTTACGATAGTACCATTTGCATTTGCAGTTACCTCTTTATTCAGAGGCGAGTATAGAAGTTGGATAAAGCCAGCATTGCCTTGGGCTCTGTTAGGTGGAATGATACTGGGAGCTGGTATTATTATGGGTGGTTTTTGGGCTTATGAGTCTTTGAGTTTTGGCGGTTATTGGGCATGGGATCCAGTGGAAAATGCTTCTCTTGTTCCTTGGTTGCTTTTGATTTCGGGAATACATTTAATGCTGATTAAAAAGATAACAAATGGTTCTACCATTGCTTCATACGTTTTAATAATCTCATCATTCATCATGGTGTTGTATGCAACATTCCTCACAAGAAGTGGAGTACTAGGTGAAACATCTGTTCATTCCTTTACAGATTTAGGATTAGCAGGTCAATTGATGCAATTTGTAGTAATCTTTATTTGGTTACCAATTATAGCAGTTACACCAACAAAATTGAGGAAGTTCCTAGCGGTACCTATCATTCTATTAATAATAGCCTTGCCTTTCAATGAGGTTCAGTCGTTCTATCCATTGTTAGTGTTTACCATTGCAGGGTTAGCGTGGTTTGCTCTAAACCTGAATAAAAAGCTGGATACAAATGCTAGTGAAGATAACATTTATGGACGTGAGTTTTGGATGTTCATTGGTTCACTTATCCTTGTGCTATCTGCAGTTCAAGTTACTGTAGTAACTTCAATTCCAGTCTTTAACAAAATATTCAATTCAAATTTTGCAGCTCCAACAGATGCTATTGAACATTACAATAGATTTCAAATGCCAATGGCTATAGTAATTGGTATGCTGATGGCAGTTGCACAATTTTTTAGATATAAAAACACACCAGATAAAGCAAAATTACTTAAGGAAATTCTAATAACATTTGGAATAGCTGTAGCTCTAACAATAGGTGGAATCTTCTTGTTTGGCATCAGTAATTTTATGCTCGTTATCTTTATGCTAGCAGGGATGTTTGTTGTAGTAGGAAACTTCTACTATCTCATTCGCTATGTTAAACGGTTTAAGCTATCTGGTTCAACAATCGCACACATTGGTTTTGGTTTTATGCTCCTTGGTGTTCTAGTCTCAAGTGCCAAGAAAAAAGTGATAACAGCAGATTTTGATGGTCAAATGGGCAATTTTGATGAAAGTGCACGGAAGGAAAATATGCTGTTGCTTAAAGATCAACCCACACGGCTAGGAGATTTCTGGGTAACTTACCAAGGTGACTCAGTAAGTGGCGATGACATTTACTTCAAGGTGAATTATAAATCATTCGACAATAAAGAAGAATTTACGCTATACCCAAATACTCAAATAGGTGAAGGGAATAATTTAATGCCTAATCCTGATACACGACATTATTTAACGTATGATGTTTATACGCATATAACATCTTTACCAATTCCAAATACAGATAGTATTGATTGGAAGAATACCAAAGAATTTGAGATTAGTGTAGGAGATAGCATTATCACGAACAACGGAACAGTTTATTTCACGGCGGTAGATCGAACAACTGGAGAAAGTTTAGGACTTAAAAATACTGTAATTGCCAAGGCAATTCTCAGAATAAGAAGAGGTAATCAGTTTCTAGATGCTGCACCAATTTTTGGCATCAATGATCAAACTTTTTTCAGCTTGAGAGAAGAGGTACCTGAAGCTGGCCTGAGATTTGGTTTTGAGGTACGACCTCAAGAAAATGGAGATCCTAAAGCTATGCTAGAAATTTCAGAATCAAATCCACAACCGAAATTTATTGTAATGAAAGGGATTGTTTTTCCTTACATTAATTTGTTGTGGTTTGGCACAATCCTTATGATTATCGGATTTGGTATAGCTACATACAATCGACTGGAACTTAGAAAAGGTGAAGTATAAAATTACGTTTATAGGAAGTGGAAATGTTGCTACTAATCTTGCACATGCTTTCGATAGTGCGGGGCACACCATAAATCAAGTTGTCAGTCGAAATGAGGAACATGCTAAAGCGTTAGCAAGCAAATTTGGAGCTTATTATGGCATATCACTTAGTGAAATTCACAATGATTCAGACTTCATTCTAATTTGCGTAAATGATGAGGTATATAAAGAAGTTATCGGTCAATTTCCACATGGCATCAAATCGATAATTTGTCATACTTCAGGACCTGTAAGAATGGACGTGTTAGGGGATTATGCGACAGAATATGGAGTTATTTACCCTTTGCAGTCATTGACAAAAGACAATGTAAAAAGCATGTTGGAGGTTCCTGTTTTTATTGAGTGGAGCTCAAACAATTCAAAAGAAAAAATTCGTGATTTAGCAGATTCCATTTCAAATCGTGTCAGAGATGTGAATTCCGATGATAGAATGAAGTATCATATAGCAGCTGTTTTCGCAAATAATTTTAGCAATTTGATGTATGTTTTAGCAAAAGATTATTTGGACTCACACGAGCTTGATTTTAAAAATTTATTACCAATTATTGAGGAAACTGCTCTACGCTTACGTCAAAATAATCCGCGAAATGTGCAAACTGGTCCTGCAAAGAGAGAAGATATAGCAATTGTGGATAAACACCTAAGTATGCTGTCTAACATCGAGTTAAAAGAGATTTATAAGAAATTGTCACACTACATTATGACAGAATTATGACAATTGCCGTTTTTTGATTATCTTAGTGCCTAGATAGGGGGATAATTATGAAATCAAAAGGAAAAGCATTCAACAAAAATTATTATAATATTTTTTCAATTTGTCAAGATTTCAGACAACGATTAACTGAGTTACAACGTCTAGGTACCAAGAATAAGAAAAAGGAACAAAAAGACGTTATAACTAAAAAATGAAGAAAATTTTCTTAATTGCTTTTATACTACTCCAATTTATCGATTCGGAGGCTCAAGTAGTTGAAGTAAATCCAAATATTAAATGGAGCTATGTTCGATCACAAGAATTGGATTTACAGAATGAAGGAGTTTATAAATATGAATTTCCAGCTGAAAGGGGATATGATTATATCTTCAATCTTTTTTATTCAGAAATAGATTTCATTTCTTACATAAAGGTGTACGACATTCAAATGAAGCCCATTCATTCAGAAGTTGATTCTAGCTCACGCGTTGAAACGCATCTTGGCTTTAGGGTTCAAAAGAGTGGGACCTACTATGTGGTATTTGGATTTCAGCAAAAAGATCAGGAAATCCCCAAACTTAGTACTCAATTTACCTTGGTTCGAAGACCAATTGTAGAATAAAAGACTTTACAACCAATGTTGGAAGGTGTCTCCTCTTAATCCAAGTCTCAGCGTTTCTAATGGAATAACTTCTCTAGGAGCAATATTACCTAAATTTACATTGTGGCCATACAGTGTCATGAACCATACCTGCTGCACCTTCTGTGGAGCTTCCCATAATATTGTATCTAAAGGAATGTGTTGTAAAATCTCTTCAATAAGTCCAGATCGTACTTCTCCAGAATTTCTAAAGATACCAACCGTACCACTTTCTCGTGCCTCAGCAATAACCTTCCATACTCCAGCATCAATCTCTGCTTGCATCATGGCTATCCATTTGTAAGGTGGAATAATTTTTTCAGCGTCCTTACTTCCTACTTCACTCAAAACAGTGTAGCTTTTTGCTAAAGCCCTGATGTATCCACATTTTTCTTCTTCAGATATTTCAATTGATCCATCTGAAACTTCACAATGGGTAATTCCAAATTTCTCCAATAGACGTTGGTAATCATCAAATTGACCTCTAATAACAAACGCTTCAAATAGCGTTCCTCCAAAATATACAGGTATACCAGCATCTTGATATAGCTTTATTTTATCTTTCAAATTAGGTGTAACGGCACTTGTGCCAAATCCAAGTTTGATGATGTCGGAATAATCTGCTGATACATCCAGAAAATTTTCAGCTTCTCTAATGCTCAGTCCTTTATCCATAACCATTGTTAAACCACTTTCTCGTGGTTTTTGGGTACGAACAGGAATATTCTTAAGGTTAAATTCAGGATTAATCATTGGTTCTTTGAGTGTACAAATCTATGATATTTGTGACGTTTTCCATATTTTCCAGAAAGGGAGCGTATTCATACAACAAGAAATACTCAGTTGGTTTTTGTTGTAGAGCAGAGTGAAGGTAGTTATACCCATTTTCATACCTTCCTAAAGTAAATAAATAAGAAGCAATTCGATAGCTGATTCTGAAATCATCATTGTAATTGTCTAAATGACTTTCCAGTAATTCAATTGCTTTTTCTGTATCTTTAAAATCGAAATAAGCATGAGCATAGTCCAAAACTATTTCAGTTGTATCAGGATCTATGTCATACGCTTGTTGGTAATGAAAGAAACAGCGATCCTTATTTTCTATCAACAAGTAAACTTCAGCAAGCTCAATATGATAAATGCTTTCGAAACTATCTAAATCAATTGCTTTCTGTAAATTTTTTTCTGCGTCTCTGAGCTTATTTTGCTTTTTATAAATCATTGCCAATCCAAAATAGGCATCCGACAGATATTTATCCGTTTTTATTGCTCTTAAATAGTAATACTTAGAGGAACTATAGTTTTCCATGTTTTCAAAGCACTCTGCAATATTGCACAATACCTCAGCATCGCTTACATCATTATCTAGAGATAGCTTAAATGAATTAATTGCGTCTTCATAATTCTTTAATTCCATGAGGCTATTTCCTTTTCCTAAATGCCCCATAGTATTGTTTTCATCGATAGCAATGCAAAACTCAAAGGCACTTATAGCGTTTTTGTAATCTTCTATTTTTTGGAAAGTGAGCCCTTTAAAATACCAGGCTGAATAGTTGTATGGATCTTCATCAAGTACTTTTTTTAAGAACGCCAATGCCTGTTTGTACTGGGCAAAATCAAAGAAAAGTTTAATAAATTCTTGCAATGCAAATTCATCAAACACGTAGTCTGATGGAATTGAATTTATATATGACATTGCCTTCCTTGGATTATTGATTAAGTAATGTATTCGAGCAAGTCTAAGGTACATTTCTTCTTTGTCAAGGCCTTGGTTTAAAGCAAATAAATAACAATCCGTAGCCCGTTTGTGTTGCATAGTTATGCTATAGCAGTCGCCAAGTGTTTTGGCTATTTCCGCGTTGTTAGGTTCTACAGCTTTAGCAGCTTCAAGGATTTTTATTGCCTTTTTTATATCTTTTCTGGCAATGGCTACCTCTGCTAATTTCAATTGATAAAAGATTTCAAAGGGATATATTGATAGCCCATATTTTATTGCTTTATTGGCTTTAACAAATTCATCAAAATCAAGATAGTAGTCAATAATTTCCTCAAGTTCATCTGTGTCAAAAAAGAAGTTATCTCCACTTGCCAATAGGCTCTCGAAATTACGTACCTTCTCCTCAATACCATTATTAAAAAAGTCGTTTCTGTCCATTTATTACGCTGGTTTCAATTCAAAGCTACACTATGTTGATTATATTTAGTCGCCAATAAAGTCCATAAGCCTTTATTTTGCCAACATATTATCTTCAATATGCGTTTATATTTTGTACTCTTAATCACTGTTTTCTTTTTTAATGTAGCCAATGCTCAATTGAAATCACAATCAAATTGGCAGCAGAAAGTAGATTATTTAATTGATGTAAAATTAGATGATAATAACCACATTCTCAATGGTGAAATTGCAATAACTTACCACAATAATAGTCCTGCCACCTTAGATACGATCTATTTTCATATTTGGCCAAATGCGTATAAGTCTATAAATACCGCTTTTGCAAAGCAAGTAGAAGAAAATGGAGAAATGGATTTTTATTTCAGCAAGGATAAAGATAGAGGTTATTTGGATAGCCTCAACTTTAGTTCAGGGGGAGTAAAACTTAAAATAGCACCCACTTCCGATATTGATGTAATTAAGGTTGTGTTAAATAAGCCTTTAGTTCCTGGAAAGAAAATTGTGTTATTCAGTCCTTTTAGAGTGAAGGTGCCAAAAGTATTTTCTCGATTAGGACATAAAAATCAGGACTATTTCATAACCCAATGGTATCCAAAACCTGCTGTATTTGATGTCAATGGATGGAATCCTATGCCTTACTTAAATCAAGGTGAGTTTTATTCCGAATTTGGATCGTTTAAGGTTAGAATATCGCTTCCTGATAATTATACCATTGTTGCAACAGGTGAATGTCAAACTGAAGGTGAATTAGTTGGGAGCAAAAAGGGGACTGGAAGTGAAACATTACTAAGTTCCTCTAAATTTAAAACCGTTGAATTTAAGGCAGAAAATGTACATGACTTTGCATGGTTCGCTTCAAAACGTTTTGGTTACGAAACAAAGCTGATAAAGCTTAAAAATAAAGAAGTGTTAGCTCGGGTAGTAGCATCAGAGCCAAAGAAGAAGCACTTAGATTACATTGAAACTGCAGTAACATATTATTCCGACAAAGTTGGGGAATACCCATATAGTCATGCAACTGTGGTTCATGGTGAGTTGAAAGCAGGTGGAGGAATGGAATATCCAATGATTACAATTTGTGATAATATGGGACGAGATGTAATAATACATGAAGTAGGGCACAATTGGTTTTACGGAATATTAGGTTCGAACGAACGCACCTACCCGTGGATGGATGAAGCGATTAATAGTTTCTATGATCAAAATGCAACGAAGGATACGGCTCAGTCAAAAGGTTTATCCAATGAAGATTTTATTGAGATTGTTGAAAAAGACCAGCTACTAACAAACGAAAATCAACCTATAAACCTTCACTCTGAGGAATATACCAGCATGAACTATGGTGTAAGTATTTACGGTAAAGGATCACGGGTATTTTATCACTTGAGAGATTATCTTGGTGAGGATTTGTTTGATAAGTGCATGCGTAATTACTACGAAGAATGGAAGTTTAAACATCCATTACCTGACGATATGCATAATTCATTTGAGAAAACGTGCGGTGAAGACCTTGATTGGTTTTTTCAAGATTTGTTGAGCTCTAGTGAAAAGCTAGATTATGGTGTGGAGCAAAGAAAAGGAAACTACTTTTTAGTTAATAATGGTGATGTAGAGGCACCAATGCCAATTTCATTTTCATCTAATGGAGTTGATAGGATAATTTGGATGACTGCTCCTGCCTACGGTGAAAAGAAAATTGAGAATCTTGGTATTGAATACGATGATATTCGTATCGATACTGCTGGAATTAGTTTTGATTTGTTTCCTTCAAATAATGAATTGAAAGAAAAACTTGCACTAAAATTTGGAATGGGTAAAGATAAACCTGGTGTGAAAGAAATGTATTGGCTGCCTACAATAGGATGGAATGCTTACGATAAAACAATGTTAGGAGTAATGCTTCACAATTATTCGTTTTCCAATAAGCCATTTCAATATCACATAATGCCGATGTATTCGTTCAATAAGAATTCATTAAATGGTATTGCAGAAGTTAATTACACCAATACCAAAGATAGTTTTGCATATTATACAGAATTTGGGTTTAAAGCGATGTCCTATAATTTTAGGCAGCCTGGTTTTGTGGAAGTTGATTATAAATACCTCAAGCTTGCTCCTTATATCACCTGGCATCTTCCAAAATCAAGGTTAAGAAGTTCATTGAGTAGGCAGTTTAAAGTTCAGGTAGATCATGTTTTGTTTAAACCTCAATTTGAATTTAATAACGATACATTATCAGGCCCTCGAACAGAAAGAGCTCGAAACCGTAGTTTTATCACCGGTGTCTATAATGTTAAAAATGATCGAAAATTGAATGGATACCAGTTTGAATTAATGGCTGAAGTTGGCCGGATAAGTAACAAGGTTGTTCTTGGAGATTTAGGCAATAAACAAATAAGAAGGTTGTACCTAGATACTACCGATAATTCTATCGATACGATATTTTATTTCCCAAATATTGGAGAAAAGAATGAGGCTGAAATCTTCGCTAGACTTAGCGGTTCGTTTAAATACAACGTAGATATTGGTATGAAGAATAAGCCGTTGGAGTTGCGTTTTTACGGAAGTTGGTTGCTAAAAGAATATGCTAACGCACTATACAAGAATTCAGTGGGTTCAGCAGATAGGGCCGGCTATTATGATTATCGTTTCGACGATGTATTAATGCACAGAAATCCTGAATATGGAATGTTTAGAAATCAAATTAGTAATCGAAGAGATTTCTCAAAATTTGTAGGTCCTATTGCTCAATCAGATAAGTGGCTGATATCTGCAAACCTAACAGTACCACTTCCTGGAAGAGTGCCACTAAAACCATATGCGGAAATTATTGCTTTCAATGATATGGAAGATTTAATATTTAATGATTCAGAAAGAAAGTTCTTCTACAATGTAGGTGTTGAGGTTGAGATAATTCCAAACAGACTAGAAGTGTTTATTAACCTAGCCCAAAGTGCTGAAGTAAGTGAATATCAAGAAAGCACATATATAGGTATAGATAATTTACTTGAACGTATGACCTTTGTGCTTGACTTAAGTAATCTCACTCCGCCGAGAATCAAAAGGAAACTTATAAATCTTTAGATTTTGTTGCTGTCCGCAAACGAGTAGTATCCTTGGTTAGAAACAATAAGGTGATCCAGTATTCCAATATCTAAATGTTTGCCGGCATCTACAAGCTTATTGGTAATAGCTACATCCGCTGCACTTGGATTCAGATTGCCTGAAGGATGATTATGGCAGATAATCAATGAAACTGCATTGTTTTCAAGTGCTGTTTTAAAGATACGTTTAGGGTCTGCAACTGTGCCACTAACTCCACCCTCACTTACCTTATAAGGCTTGATAATCTGATTGCTTCGAGATAGCATTAATATCCAAAATTCTTCGTAATTCTTATCCTGAAGCATAGGTCCGAAATAGTTATATACATCTTCACTGCTTTTGATATACTGTTTTTGAATAACTGCTGACATTTTTCTCCTACTTGCTAATTCAATTGCGGCAATGATTGTAATAGATTTTGCAGGCCCAATCCCATCAACTTTTAACAAATCAGATATACTCAGCTTTGCAAGTTTGTTTAAATCAGTCTGTGCAAGTTGTAGCACATCTCGTGCTAAATCAACTGCAGATTTTTTGGAAGTCCCAGTCCCTAATAGAATTGCTAATAACTCGGCGTCACTTAAGGTTTCTTTTCCCTTAGTTGCTAGTTTTTCACGTGGTTGGTCATCACCATTCCAGTGTTTAATGCTTTTGTACGTTTTCATAGTCACAAAAAAACCCAGACAATACTGCCTGGGTTTCAAATATGGTATAGAATAATTGATTATCCTAATGAGCTTACGTGCTTAGCTAATTTGCTTTTCACGTTTGCAGCTTTGTTCTTATGTATGATGTTTTTCTTAACCAGTTTATCAATTTTTGAGAAAGTTTCTCTCATTATTTTATCTGCTTCAGTCTTGTCTTCAGAAAGCTTCACTTTCTTAATCCAAGTTCTGGCAGTTTTGTGCTGATACTTGTTACGAGCAGACTTTGCTTCGTTACTTCTAATTCTTTTTAATGTGCTCTTATGATTTGCCATCGCTGTCTTTTCTTCTAAAAGGGTTGCAAAAGTAATAATTTATTTTAAAAATGATGTACAAATCATGAATTGATAATTGTAATCTATAGATTCAATTATTTTCTCTTGTTTTGCTATGCATTAAATGGGCATTTCAGAATTCACTCAAAACTCTTCAGAGCAAATTCAAAGTAATCCAAAATTATCTTGGATAAGCTCATTTTGTTGGTTTGTTGTATCCTATTTTTTATTGTTTTTAAGGTGGGGGTATAGTTTTGGAGATGGCGACCAAGTAGAGATTTTACCTTATGCTTTAAAAATGATTAACCCCAATCTCTATTTAAATGATTTCTTCATTAACCATATTTTTACACAGAGCTATAACCAACGGTGGGCAGTAGCATCATTATTGTCACAATTTGGAGATTTAATGCCAATCGCAACCTTTGTTCTCTTTTGTATTAGTTTGTTCTTTCTTGTACGTGGAATACTAC
>JABDQY010000125.1 GCA_013042025.1 Bacteroidia bacterium | reverse complement strand
ATTAGAGCAATCACGTAAACTTATTGAGTCTGATTCAAGCTTATCTGCCTATTTCATCTATGAAGAAGATGACGAACTGAAGGGTTTATTTGTGGAATAAATAACCAGCTGCAAATTGTGGCTGTCCATGTTTCATTTTCTTGTGTAATACCGCTAACTTGCGATACGATTTACAATGAAAGATTTAGCACAAAATGTTGCAGAACGCTTTATGCGATATGCTCGAATAGATACTCAAAGCGAACCAACTAGTACCACATTTCCATCTACTGAAAAGCAGAAAGATTTATCTCGCTTATTGGTAGAAGAGTTAAAAGCAATTGGAATAGAAGATGCATATATGGATGAATTTGGCTATGTCTTTGGCACGGTGCCATCTAATTCGAGTAAAACGGGAATTCAAACAGTTTGCTTTTGTTCGCATGTTGATACAGCTCCAGATTGCAGTGGCAAGGATGTAAAGCCAATAATTCATAAGAATTACCAAGGTGAAGATATCACTTTGCCTGACGATGCAAGTCAAGTAATTACAACTGCAGATCATCCCTATTTAGCAAAGCGAATTGGTGATGATATCATTACCGCTTCAGGAAAAACACTGTTGGGTGCAGATGATAAAGCTGGTGTTGCTATTATAATGGAATTTGCACGCTATATGATGCAACAATCCTCTGTTAAACATGGAGATATTCGAATACTCTTTACTCCAGATGAGGAAGTTGGAAGAGGTGTAGACAAACTCGATATGAATAAGTTAAATGCAGACGTTGGATATACGTTGGATGGTGGTCCTAGAGGATCTCTTGAGGGCGATACGTTTAGTGCAAATTCTATGACAGTTGTGTTTAAAGGTATTAGTGCACACCCCGGATATGCTAAAGACAAGATGATAAACGCTATGAAGGTGATGTCGCATTTTATAACGCTGTTACCTCAAGACTCATTTTGTCCTGAATCGACTTCTGGAAGAGAAGGGTTTGTACATCCATTCAGTTTGAGTGGTGAATTAGAGGAAGCTAAAGTTCAATTTTTAATCAGAGATTTTGATACTTTGAAATTGAACAATCATCAAGATCGTGTAATTGCATATGCTGAAGAGGCGATTGCAGCATTCCCTGGTTCTAGGTTTGAAAGCACTGTTGAAGAACAATACCGAAACATGAGGGAAATGCTAGATCAACATCCTCATATTGAAGCAAATGCAGTTGAAGCTATGAAAAGAGCTGGAATTGATCCAAAGCCAGATTTAGTTCGAGGAGGGACCGATGGATCTCGTTTATCCTATATGGGATTGCCTTGTCCAAATATTTTTACTGGAGAAATGGCAATACATAGCAAACACGAATACGTGAGCGTTCAAGACATGGAAGCAGCAATAAAGACGTTAGTAGAGCTTGTTCAGATATATGAAGAAACGGCATAGCAGTCCTTGAAATTCATAGAAATACAAAGTGGTATTAAGATTTAGAAATTTTGTTGGGATAGGCGAATTAGGACTTTATTGTCAGTAAGAATTAATCCTCACTCTTGCATTCTTCTGTTGGCAAAGCACCACACATGGTACAAGCAACACCTTCTTCCTGCATCATAGGATTTTTCCCGGCACAGCCACCACGCACTTCTCCGTCCTTAACAAGAACGAGGCGAATTGCAATTCCCACAACGGCAATTGATAGAATAGCTAATATTAGTCCTAAAACAATGTAAAAACTCATAGATTTTCAGTGGTACAAAAGTACAACAATCCATTTGGAAAAATAGTTGGATCGATAAGATAATATCTCCTAAGTAATTGATATCTCATATAGATGACCGCATTTAGATACAATTATGAATAGAATTACATCCATAAAACTGCCATTTTTACCGATAAAACAAGCGGTGAAACTTTTTGGCATTATATTCGTAGGGTTGTTAATAGTATGACTATTATGCAAAAACTAAAAAAAATCGGTAAACCCACCCTCGTAATAATTGCATTACTTATCCTTAATGTTGGTGCATTCAGTATTCTTTCTTCAGGTATCAAACACAATCAAGAAGATGTTGCTGAGATGTCTACTACCACAGAGTCTAGCACTTATTTTAAATCTGGCGTAGATGTTTTAAGCTGGAGTTATACTTTGCTGAAGTATTTCAGACAGTAAACCCATTTATAGATATTAAATGTCTTTTTAGCCATTCAATGGCAATACCTTTATTTCTTTCTTTAATTTTGATTCTAATAATCTATGGCTCAATCTAAAGGTTCATTTGTTAATAGTAAGCTTTATCAATGGCTTACTCGATACAATATACATCATTATGTGCTGTGGATCTTGTACTATTTCTTTTGGGTATATGTTTTGAGTCCGGGAACAAATACACTGAGTTATTATTTAAATTCAGCGGTAATTGTGGCTATTCATGCTATTGTTAGTTACTTCAATATATACTTTCTGTTTCCCGTATATCTTCAAAAGAGGCATTACTTGCTCTATTTTGTAGCAATTGTTCTTACCATTTTTTTAGGGACATTTCTAGAGTCGGGAATATTTTTTATACTCGATACGGTTACGTTAGAGAGCAAATCTGAATTACTGTCATTGCGGTTCTTTTTAACAACTGCTATGGCAATTGCTTACACAGCAGCTATAACCATGTGCTTGAAGCTAGTGAAGCATTGGTATGAAAAAGAACGATTGGCTAAAGAGTTAGAAAAACTAAATACCGAAACAGAACTTAAATATCTGAAATCACAAATCAATCCTCATTTCCTTTTTAATAGTTTGAATAGTGTCTATTCATTAGCCTTACAAAAATCTGATTTGGCACCTGAACTCATACTTAAACTAAGCGATATACTTCGCTATATCTTGTACGAAGGCAGTGAGAAGAAGGTGAGCTTGTCTCAAGAGATTAAGTATCTTAAAAGTTACTTAGAACTTGAAAAAGTAAGACATGGGAGTAGAATGGAACTGGAGATTGATATTAAAGGAGAAACGGAATCCAAGGAAATTGCCCCAATGTTGCTTATTCCTTTCGTTGAGAATAGCTTTAAACATGGATTGAGTAAAGACATTGCCAATGGCTATGTGAAAGTAAGTGTAGATGCTAAAGAGGATGATTTGCATTTTGAAATCACCAACAGTAAGCCAATAAATGGAAGTGAGATAAAGAAGAACAAAGATTATAAAGGCGGTATAGGCTTAATTAATGTGCGAAAGCGATTAAATCTGCTGTACCCCAACAAACATAATCTTAGTATAGCGGGGAGTGATAATGAATTTAAAGTAGAATTAGACATAAAATTAATATAAATAATATGAACTGTATAGCCGTAGACGACGAACCCCTAGCTTTAGACATAATTGAAAATTATGTAAACAAGCACCCTGACTTGAATCTTGTTGCACGTTGCAATAACGCAGCTGAAGCAAGTGAAGTACTTAAAACCCGAAAAGTAGATTTGATGTTTTTAGATATTCAAATGCCAGAAATAAGCGGATTAAATTTTGTGAAGTCGCTAGAGAAAAAACCACTCTTTATGTTTACTACTGCGTTCCCTGATTATGCTGTGGAGGGATTTGAATTGGATGCCATAGATTATTTGCTTAAACCCATTGCTTATGATCGCTTTGAAAAAGGCGTTGAGAAGGCAAAAGAATACTAT
>JABDQY010000122.1 GCA_013042025.1 Bacteroidia bacterium | reverse complement strand
AACAAACGCATTAGGATTGGACCCGAACGATGTACGAACCTGAGAGGACGAATTAATTCTCATCCAACTGTTTATAGTGTAATTAAAATCAAAAAATACCCCATTGGTAAGATTCCAACCGGAATTGAGAAATGAATAATGAGGTGTAAGCCTATATTTTGCCTCCCATTGAACTTTTTGCTTCTTCATTTTGGCAAATAGTTCAAGACCTAAATTGGAAATCAGTTTCCGACTGCTTGGGCGATTAATAGACTCTTGGTCCGTTGACAAAGCAATGTCTCGATCAAACCGTGTGGTTGATGCAAGGTTATATGACAAGAAACTAGTTAGCTTTTCATTATGTGACAGTCTAAACATGTCTACAGAATACCTATTTCTCTTATCTTCATTAAACAAGTTTCTCTGCCGATGAAGTAATTCAATTTTGTAATTATACCTTTCGTTGTTTATGTATGTAAATGCAATATCATGGGTATATGCTTTTAATAATCCTTGATAAGCAATCTCAATGGATTTTGAGTTGTATTGATTTACATATTTACTTGAAATCCGCAGATTTATATTATTAGGAGTATGATATTTTATAGCATCCTGATACCCAACACTCTCATCCATCAAAAGTTTATTTGCAAGTTGAACAACTAATCTAGCAGGTTTAAAAACATCAATGGCTTTAACTTCGAGATTGTTTGAATTCCTTTTTTTAACAGATTCTTTCACTAATGAATCATAATTGGAGAGCGTAAAATCAAAGTCTGGACTTATTGGACTTTGAAATGAATATCCTTCTAGTGTATCGTTTCTTACAATTGAATCGCTTACCTCCACGTTTGCAGAATTCATCTTTGCTTCATGAAAATACGCAGGACTTATAGTATCGTACTTGTAAAAATCAGATGTTTTGAGATGTTCTGTTATAAATAGTGATGATTTCTCACCTCGATCTAGATATTCAACAAAAATCTCATCAGTATAATCGTGAAAAGCGATATTGGATCTATAATTGGTTACTTCGTCAATTGATGCATGATGTATATTCCACATTTTCCCATTCCAAATTCCATTTTTATTAGAGTTAAACAAAATAGTAGAATCATTTGCTATTAGTGGTTGTTTGCATCTTTGATTATTCAACTGAATCGAACTTGTTATTGCTTTAGAATTTCTATTAATTATTTCAAGTCTACTGTCCTCATTGTTCGTACTTAGGATCACCATTAATGTTTCGTTTAGATCAAAACTATGGATGTAACTATCACTTGAATAGATCAATTTTATAGAATCATTAAAAACCTGATATATTTTACTTCCTATCTCATTGGACGAAGAAATATAAACCTGATCGTTGAATACTTGGCAATTGGTGGTATAGTTTAATGGTATATGTTTCGTACTAATTTCATTTCCCTTTATCGTATATTTAACAACACTCTTTACATCGCTTACAAAAAGTTGTATTTCATTCTCAAGACCCAATAATGCTCCTGAAAACTTTGGTAAAGGGTATTCTCCTTTCTTTAGTCTGAGTATTTTATTCTTGGAGCTAGATTGACTATTCGTTTGATATAAGGCATAACCAAACCCATTCTTCTCTAAGCTATAAAAGCTTTTCTGACTTGCTACATATAGCTCGTGAACATTTGCTATATCAAGGTTAAAACCTTGTACTGGATTAGGTTTTTGTTGATCAAATGAATAGGCATGCTGATAATACTTTTTCCATTCTTGATAAATATCTCCAATTGAAACCTGAAAAGCATAATAGGATGCTGAATTAAATTTTCTTGTTAACCTAGCCATATACAGCATAGTTGGAATTGCATTATCTCCATAATTAAATGCAATATATTTCCAAAAGGAAGCCCCTTTTATGATGGAATATCGAGAGGGAATAGTGTTGAAGTTATTTAATCCAAACTCATCATACACCATTCTCCATTGATTGTCGGTTTCTACTGACCAGTTGTCCGTTAAGTAATGAACCAAGCCAGGCAACACCCATTTGGGTAAATGAATCAGATTGGCATTCCTTACTCTGTCTTGCAGATTCACACCAAACATCATCTCTTCCAATAAAATTGAAGTAGCAACTTTTCGAAATTGATAACTAAGTTGCGAATAGCTCAAACCAAGCCGTACTGTGATCTTCTTGGGCAAGAGCGAAATAACCCCTCCAGAGGTTTCATCCACGCTTTCCGACCTTTGTTCCAAATTTTGTGCATCTGACTCTTTTTCAACTATAAAAATATCAATAGGTTGGTTAACAAAATAATTTAACTTTTTCTGTAAGTCGTACAAATCTTCGCGGAATACAGAGTCAAGAGCATCGATGTATTTTCTGTTTTCAGACTGATAGTAGTAATTAAAATCTGATGTTGATCTTAAATTCCAGTTTTGTGCCATTACGGAAGAATATGAAAACATCACCAACAATGCAGTAATGAGGTTATATCGAATTAAATTCTTCAACGAGTGCAATATAATTATAACGATAGTTTATCTGAAATAGCGTTTGATGAAAGGAGGAATTAATTTTTTATGTAGGTTTGCCGCAATGCAAAAAGGTCAAGATTATTTTATAGGTTTAGAAGACAAATATGGTGCTCATAATTACAAGCCACTA
>JABDQY010000119.1 GCA_013042025.1 Bacteroidia bacterium | reverse complement strand
CCCTTCACTGGGCTTTAGAAAGAGCAACTAACACCATTCTATTATGATTTCTACTTCCTTGATCATCTTACTATCATTGCTTGGTGCTTCAGCTTTGGTGCTTGCAGTCTACTATTTATATTTCTTTAGTAAGCTAAAGAATATCAATTCAGTGCAAGGTTCTAGCAACAACCTCCCTCCTGTTTCTGTGGTTATATCAGCTAGAAATGAAAAAAAGAACTTAGAAGAATTCCTGCCATTAATTCTGAATCAGGATTATCCAAATTTTGAGGTAATTGTTGTTAATGATTGGAGTTTTGATGGAACTTCCGAATTAATTGAAAAATTTGCTAAGGAACATAACCACCTTAAGTTGGTAAAAATTGAGGTTGATGAACGATTTAAACGAGGAAAAAAGTTTGCTTTGACCATGGGTATTAAGGCTGCAAAAAATGAAAGACTATTATTTACGGATGCCGATTGTTTTCCTAAATCAACGAATTGGATTAGTGCTATGATGCAGGCTAATGAGGGAGAAAATGATATAATCCTAGGGAACGCACCATTGGTAACTAAGATAGGTCCTCTTGGAGCTTTAATTAAATATGAGACCTTTCACACAGCAATACAATATCTGTCTTATGCAGTTCGTGGAAAAACATATATGGGAGTTGGACGTAATTTAAGCTATACAAAAACACTTTTCTTTGAAAACAAAGGATTTGCTTCTCACCAACACATTCTATCCGGTGACGATGATTTATTTATACAAGAAACAGCATCTAGTGACAACGTAGCTGTTTGTATAAACTCAAATTCATTTATGTACTCTGCAGGGCCAAAAGGAATTCGTGCCTGGATAAAACAAAAAACACGGCATTTCTCTACTTCTTCACTTTACAAAGGAAGGTTCAAGCGATTATTAGGACTGTATTCATTAGCTCAAATAGTATTCTTTTTTACAGCTGCTTTAGGTTTCATTCTATTTCCACAACAGTGGTATTTTGTTGCTTCTTTTGTTTTATTGAAGTGGCTGATTCAATGGATTGTGATGTACAAACCAGCAATGCAACTCGACGCTAAATCAGTTCGGTTTTTGTTACCCATACTGGATATATTTTACTCATTATTTCTAATCTTATTTGGGATTTTAAAGGTATTTATCAAACCGAGAACATGGAGCTAATCAAAAAGTATTTTGAGGACTTATCTGATCTACAGTTGGAACGCTTAACTGCGTTAAAGAACTTGTATGAAGATTGGAACTCTAAAATTAATGTAATTAGTAGAAAGGATATGGATTCGTTTTACTGCAATCATGTTTTACATTCTTTGTCGCTTGCAAAATTGGATGAGATTAAGAAAACGGATAAGGTACTGGATATAGGCACTGGAGGTGGATTTCCTGGTATACCCCTAGCTATTTTTTATCCTGAGACACGTTTCACTTTGGTGGATTCTATACGAAAAAAAACAACCGTTGTTCGTGCGGTAAAAGACGCATTAAATCTGAACAATGTTACTGTTATTAATGATCGATTTGAAAACGTAGAAGATAATTATAACATAATTGTATCGCGAGCTGTGGCTCCAGCCTTAAAGTTGATTCAGTATACTAAGAAAGCGAGTTCAAAAAGCCCAAAATACCTGTTTATCAAAGGAGGTGACTTAAGCGAAGAGAAACAAGCAGTACTGAAAAACTATAAAGGTGCTCAATGGAATGAATTGGAATTAAATTCCGTCTTTGCAGAACCATTTTTTGAAACCAAGAAAGTTGTAACCTTAGATTTTATTAAGGGGAATACTTGATTTTTTCTACCCCATCATCTGTTTTTAATAATAGAACAGTTTCATACTCAATTGACGATAAATCGAAACAAACGTTAGTAGTAAGATATGCTTCGCATGGTTGAGGTTTAAAGCTTAAGATACAAATCCGTTGAGGAGGAATTGAATTTATCTCTAAAGAAGATACGTAGAGTTCTTGATCAAAAATAATTGAACATCCACTGTAACTGATGTTTAAGTTAAGTTTGTCTTTCTCAATCTCATATTTATTTAACTTATAGGATGAAATTGGTTGAAACTTAAGAGAATCTGTTTTAATCACTTGAATTGACTTACATCTTGGTGTTCCTTGTTTGATAACTTCTAGGCAGGTTACTTTAATTTGTTTTCCTACCATGCAGATACTTGCACCGTCAAACAAGGTATAGCTGAATTGAACACTATCTCCTGCAAAGAGTTGCTTACCGCTAGGTAACTCAGCTACCTCAAAAGTTTCGCCATCAGACTCAATTACGTATCCACATCCGTCTAAACCAGTGAGGTCTTTTACTACGCCTACATGGCTGCATTTATCTGCACGTGAGCTTGTAGTTTCTTTTTCAATGCACTTTCCTCCTATTAAAACAATAAATAGTAACAGTGTACCTAAAATATATTTTGCATTCATTATGTTTATTGGAATGGTATTAATCGAGAATGGTTGGAATCAAGCTTCTCATTGAAATGTTTGACTGCACGTTTATCATATTCGAAAAATTTTGTTTTCAGGCTATCAATTGTACGATTTTGTTCTTCTACACTTCTAGTATTAACAACAGAATGAATCTCTATAAAATCCTTATTGATCATCTCTCGGTAGTTAAATATCAATCCAGTGGAAATGGCATAAAGCAAACTATCTTTTCGAGTAGGGACATTTAAACTTTCGTTCCTTTTAATAATATCCTCAACTTCATACAAAACTGGACCGACTCTCTGTAAAAAGGTATGATTTTTAGATAATATTTCCACACTATCTACATATGGTTTCATCTTTTCACGAATTAGCAAATGATTTTCAACTATGTGTTCCGTGTATGAATTATACTCCATATCCTTTTTTTCATCTTGTGGCTTTTTAACACAAGAAAAAAGAAGACTAACGAATAAGATTAATAGTACCGGTTTTGCTATATATTTTGTTCTCAAAATCTGTATAATTTATCAAATATACATAAGTACCCATTGGAACGTCTTTACCTCTGTAAATCGGCAACCATTTTTCATCGATATTGTTACTCTCATACAGCTGTTCGCCCCATCTGTTATAGATTTTAATGGTGAATTCGTTTATGGCAATTCCTTTTACTCCAAAGCCATCGTTAATATTGTCATTGTTTGGTGTGAATGCATTGGGTACATAGATTTCTGGAGAAAAGAAGAAGCAAATTTCATTACTCCAAGAGCTTGTTTCCTCTCCCATTAGCTCTTCGGCATAAATCCTATAACACTTTTTATAGTCTTCTATTTTATTCTCTAGCGGAATATCTGTAAATGGATTTAAACCCGTTTGAAGTAAATTGTATGGCGTATTGTTTATACTTTCATATAGCGAATAATTGCTAACTCCATTATCCCAGCCTAAATAATCGGAAAAGTTCAATGTGATATTAAATTTCTTATCCTGCGTTCCTTGGATTAACACATTCGTGTGTGTTTCTGAGCTAATTTGAGTACCACATTTGTTTGTAGAAACAATGCGGTATTGATGTGGATTAAGATCTGTATTGATATTGTTTTCGGTGTATCTAAATTGATATCCAGCTACAGTAGCGATAGAATTCCAATCACCTCCAGCATCTATTCGTTGAATATTAAATTCTGGAGCTTCAGCATTTTCACTTAATTGCCAATCGATAATCATTCTATCATCTGGTGTACCAACGCTTACAAATCGCAGATCAATTTTTAGTCGATCAAGCTCCATATTTAGCACTTGAGTATCACCCAAGCATCCTTTATCGGAAATTTCTACAACACGTATTATTCCCGATGAAACGCTTGGTTCCCAATTAATCAGTATCGAATTAGTTCCTTGTCCTGAGTAATTACGTGCTCCTCCAACAAACCAGTCGAATGTAGAAGAAGGACTACCAATAACTGTATAATTTTGATTATCCGAGAATTCAGGGCAAATTATCGAATCACCACTTATTGGAGTTGTGCTAGGTTTTGGATTTATAAGCACTGTAGTATCTACAATATCACCAATACATCCAGCAAGAGTTGTTTCTTGAACACTTAACGTATACGTACCTGCCGTGTTCCAATAAACCGTAATTGAATTTGATCCTTGACCCACAATATCTGTTGGATCACCATTTATAGCCCATTCATATGCCGAGTTTACAGGACCGTTTATTGTATAAGTAGCACTATCCGAGAACTGACATAGTTCTATTGGGCCTGAAATTTCATCTGCTGTTGGTTTTGGATGAATCGTAACATCCAATGTTTTTAATGGACTCAAGCATTCACGACTGTTTATTTGGTCATAAGCTCGTTGTCTGTAGCTAACGCTCCCCATACCTGTTGCTCCCCAATCTACGGTTATTACAAAAGATGTGTCTCCAGAAGTTTGCGTTCCACCGTTAACGTTCCATAAATACGCACTTCCGTTTACTTCCAGTGTATTGTATTCTACTCCAACATCAAATTCACAGACGTCAATTGGCCCGATAATGTCATTTGCAATCAAGACATATGTTTTGTTTATAGGAAGAATAGCAATGTTACTCACACAACCGTGTCGATTTGTCTCAACAACTGAGACCTCACCTAAACCTTCGTTACCAAAGTTTACAGAGATGGAATTGGTAGTGTTACCAGAAGCGATTATGCCTCCAATCACATTCCAATTATAGGTTGAACCAGAGTTGTTTGTTGTGGTGTAAACTACATTCTCTGAATTTGGACAAATGGTAGTTGGGCCACTAATATCTGGTTGAGGATTGCTTACAAAAACTTCTTTGTATCCAGTATCACTTGCACAACCAAATTCGTTAATCTCCACTAGTTTTAATGTAAACTCAGGTTGATTATAGGTTCCAATCGTAGCATTATTTTGATTTGTACTTGAAAAAGTTGCGTTTGAAATAGTCCATTTGTACGTATTCCCCGCATTTAAAGTTGAAGAATAAGTTAATCCTACTTCAGCTAAACAAACCGTGTCTTTACCAGTAATTACTGGAGTTGTTGGACTCTCTTTAATACTTACATCTAAAGTTGCCCATTCTCCAAAGCAGCCGTGTTCACTTACTTCACGCATGCGAACGGCACCTGGATTAGCACCATCCCAATCAACAATAATGGTTTCATCATCTATACCGCTTGTAATTGTTCCATTGGTTACATCCCATTCATATGTACTTGTAGCACTCCCATTGGATGCTCTATAAATATACGAGTTGTATCTACATACATCTATTGGTCCCAATAAATCTAAGGTACCAACAAAGGGGTCAACATATATCTCTACGTCTAAATAATTAAACTTAGGTGGGCATCCCCCATCTTCTACTTTAAATGTTACAAGATATGGAGCATCTCTTGCATGGTCACAATCTGTGTCCCAACAAAATTCTGATGTTATTGTCTCTATACCTGCAGCATCCGAAAATGTTGCTCTGGTTCCTGTAAATCCATTTGTACCGTCCAATACGGGTCCTTCTCCACTCAGTTTAACTACCTGATCGTCGTCCGAGTCTTCTCCTGTTACATCAAAGCATAGTTTTTCACCAGCATCCACTCTCAATACTTTAGATTCACTAGATCTTATGTTAGGACGCTTGTTAGGCGGGCAGTCTAAAACAAGTATTTGTAGGTCCATCCGTATTCGGCTCAGTTCTACACCGTCTCTCGTTTCAATTACTTCAATTCCCACCACGTAGCTTCCACTTGAAGGAGCATATATTGTAGTAAGACCAGTTATTGGATTTACAGCTGTGACACTTCCATTTGCTGTTCCAAATGGTTTTGTTTCAGTGTATCCTGCATTGTAATAAATGGGTGTAATAGGCAATGATAATGTTGCTGGAGGATCAGGCATGGCTCCAACAGTACTAAGATCTCCTCCTTGGAATGGTCTAACAAGGCGATACGTTAAATCGTCTCCGTCAGGATCAAATGCGTTAAACAAGAAATCCGTAGTATCATTTACGCACATGTATGGACTTGGAACACCTGAAAATACCGGAGAACTATTCTCATAAATGTGGCTTGGGATATAGCAGTAATAGGTCTGTCCTTGATTTGGACTTCCGCTGGATGGAGGAATATTTTTTTGAAGATTTCTACAACATCGAACAAAGGTTAGGTGGTACCCTGCATTGTATGGAGCCAATTCAATTTCTCCTTCATAATAGCCATATTCAATACAAACATTTTCAGCATAATAATTACAATCAACGTTTCCAGGAGGAAGCACGTTCTTTTTAAATATTAAAGGGAAATCAGTAACTTTCGTTCTATTCTTATCATCATCGTTTAGATAAACACCAATTTTGATAACTGGATCAAAATTAATTTCACTTTGAAAACAATCTCTATACACATTAAGGCTAACCAAGTATCGTAGATTACCATTTGATGCTCTCCCCAGATATTTATAGTTCATGTACCCACCAATCAAATGTGTAGCATTTGCAGAAAATGCACTAACGAACAAGAGCAATATGAGTAGTATTTTTTTGATAGCTATTGGACTATGGTGTGGTTGCAAAAATATAACATATTTTACTCATTAAACGCAAGATTAGTGCCATTAGTTTCAACGTTCAGCAACATTTATGTAAAGTATTTTGCAAAGCTGGATAAACTATCAAATTTAAAATCCTGATTATCGAAAGAAAACTGTGGATTTTCTATTCTCACTTTAACCGCTCCAACGTTGTCTGCTAGTACCATATCTGAGGGTGAGTCTCCAACCATAATAGATTGTTTGAAATTTATATCCTTTAAATATTCTTTCGCTTGAAGAAGCATTCCCGTACTTGGTTTCCTCCAGCTGTTGTTCACAGTTCTTAAATAGGGTGCAAACAAGGCAAGGTCGAAATATGGAATACTGTCTAGTTTCATAGCATTATGAAGCTTTAGATGTACATTTTCTAGGTCTTTCTCTGACATTAACTCACGATGAATTCCTTGTTGATTTGTGACAAGTATTACATATCTAAAAATGTTCTTTAATTCTTTAATGGCTTGCAATGCTCCTTTGCAAATAACAAAATCATCTGGTTTTTTAGCGTAGTCGTCTACAATAGGTTCATTAATTACCCCATCCCTATCTAGAAATAGCGTAAACTCTTTGCACTCTGTGCGATTAGGCAAATAGGCTTTGAGCTCTTTCATAGTCTTGTGGTATTCCAATATCAATAAACAAAGAGGAGTCTATATAGCCTCCCATTCTTAATGATGTTACTTCTTTTTCTAGAAACTCAGTTTCAAACGAAAATATTTCTGATTCTGGCATTTTAGAGAGTAGGTTGCACTTTAGCCAATATAAACCACCGTTAATCAAACCTTGTTTCAATCCAGCTTGCTTCTCAGAAAACTTAAGAATTCTATCCTTTTCAAGAACTACAGTTCCATATCTATCTGGTGATTCAATTTGTTTCAATGCTAAAGTAATATCGTTTTGTTTCTGGTTGTGTACCTGCCAAAACTGTTCAAAATCGACATCGAATAACGTATCTCCATTTACAATTAAACAATGTTCTGATGTGCATTTCTGCAAAGCGAGTTTAATTCCACCTCCCGTTCCTAAAGGTTGTTCTTCGATTGAATAAATTAGAGGAATCGATTGATATGCACTACCATAAACCTCTTTTATCTTTTCATATTTATATCCAACAGATAAAATTATTTGATTAACGTTTTGTAACGGAAGTTTCTGTAAGATGTACTCCATAAATGGCTTTCCAGCCACAGGTGCCATTGGTTTTGGAACGTCGCTTACAACCGATTTTAATCTAGTACCTAAACCTCCTGCAAGTATTATGACATCAAATTTCATGGTTATATCGAATACGTATAAAGCCCTTGTTTCGTGAAATGATAATGTTGTGGTGTTACGTTATACTGTTCTAACGCTTTGATTAATTGGTGTCTTTTTACACCTGGGCAATAAAAGAAGAAAAAGCCTCCTCCTCCTGCTCCACTTATTTTTCCTCCACTTGCCCCATTTTGTAACGCAGTGGTATAGATTGCATCAATTTCAGGGTTACTAATTCCAGAGGCCATCATCTTTTTTGATTCCCAGCCATAGTTTAAAACTTCACCAATAGAGTCCATATTTCCCATAAGAACTGCTTCCTTCATTTTAATGCTTTGTTTTTTAAGACGGTGTGTTGCCTCCAAAGCTTGTTCGTTTTTCTGTGTTATGTTAGAAGTTTGTTTCTCAATAATTTTTGCAGACTCCCTGCTGGTACCCATATAGAACAATACCAGGTTGTTCTCTAATTCCGCAGTATACTTTTGTTTAATACGAAGTGGATTAACGATTACTTTATCATCCTTATAAAACTCCATAAAATTAAATCCGCCAAAAGTTGCAGCATATTGATCTTGCCTTCCACCCGCGAGATTTAAATCAATCCGTTCTATTTCATATGCGAGGTGTGCAATGTCGTATTCTCCAAGAGGAAGGTTGTACCATTCCACAAATGCACCTAGTATACTTACCACCAAGGTACTTGAGCTACCTAAACCAGAACCTGGAGGAGCATCAACATAGGTATACATTTTAAATGACATTGGTTTCTTGACAAAGTCTTTAACAATCCGATTATAAACTCCTTTTAATAAGGCAAGCTTACCAGATGGATCTAGAAATTCCGACGAATCAAGCGTTTCGCCTACTTCCATATCCATTGCTTCTAAATGAATTTTACCATCATCTGTAGGAATAATGGTAGTATGAGCATACATATTGATTGTGGCATTTAGAATAGAACCACCGTGAATATCGGCGTAGGGACTCACATCGGTACCTCCACC
>JABDQY010000048.1 GCA_013042025.1 Bacteroidia bacterium | reverse complement strand
GCTTTGTTCTTTGCGAATAAACGAATCTTTTTATCCGGATACCAACCTGCATGTTTAATCCACTTACCACAGTAATTATTCAACCTATTAAAGGAGTAAACAGTATTGGAATTTAGATTAACCTTAATCAACTTTATTGAATCAGCCAACGTTTCAGAAATCATTTCATCTGCATCAATTGACAAAATAAAATCATGTGATGCTTGTGCATTTGCCCAATTTTTTGTCAACGCATACCCCTCCCATTCACGTTGTTTAAAGGTTACATGGTTCCTCTCGCAAATTTCTTGAGTTCTATCCGTACTAAATGAGTCTACAACCACAATTTCATCAACAACGTCTTTTAAAGACTTGATACATTTTTCAATGTACTCCTCTTCATTTAACGTAATTATTACTGCCGATATTTTTTGATTTTCAGACATAAAAAATCCGGACGATTTTAAACAAAGGTCCGGATTATTTTTTTAAAGATTATTTTTTTAATGTTCGTGATTTGGACAACTGTGAGGGTCATCTTGACAAGCTTGAGTACAAGTATGAGCTGTTTCGTCACCTGATACTTCAGTTGTAGCTGTTGAATCGCTAGCTTCTGCTTTATCTGCACAACATTCTTTCTTGCAATCTGCTTCACAAGCTTCTTTGTCTTTATCAGCACAGCATTCTTTCTTGCAATCTGCCTCACAAGCTTCTTTGTCTTTATCTGTGCACTCTTTTTTATCTTTACCTTCACAGCATTCTTTCTTATCCTCGTGCTTGCACTCCTTATCATCGTTTCCACAAGAAGTAATTGCGAAAGTTAAAATAAATAGAAAGCTTAATAATTTGATTGTTTTTTTCATGTATTTTTCTTTGTTATTATTTGTACGTTATAGTGCACGTGCAGTCACTTTTAACTGCATATCTGCTTGTAAATCTAAGTCATTATCAAGAGCTTCATCATTTATAACACTTGTTCTAAGTGTGAAAGCTCCGCTTTTAACGTGCTCTGCAAGATTTACATCTTCAACATCCATATCCACAGAAGTAGCCGCTTGATCAATATTTGATTTTGAAGCCACCAGCTCTTCAGACATTCCATTTCCTTTAATGTACACTTTAACCTCGTTTACAAACGAAAAGTTTTCGCCAGCAGGACTAACAATGCTTATAGTTAAGTTATTGAACGTTGCTCCTGAGATATTATCAAGATTCGTGCTGTTATTTTTAAATACATCTGTTGTATTTGTTTCAATCTCAGGACTTGTAGCATCAATTGTTGTTCCTACTACTGCAGCTTTAACCAAAGTATAGTTAGTTGAATAATCAACATTGAAACTAACGTTAATACCATCTTCTTCACAAGCCATTAAGCCAATACAAGTAATTATTAAGGGAAATATTAATCTTTTCATGTTACTGCAAATATAGCGGTTTCGCTAAACATTAAAACGAAAGTGCATGATATCTCCATCTTTCACGACGTATTCTTTTCCCTCTACCCGTAATTTACCTGCCTCTCTACATTTCGCCTCAGATCCCAACTCTATGAAATCATCATATGCGATAACTTCAGCTCGTATAAAACCTTTCTCAAAATCGGTGTGAATTACGCCTGCTGCTTGAGGTGCTTTAAACCCATCTGTTATTGTCCAAGCTCTTACCTCTTTTTCTCCAGCGGTGAAATAAGTGATATAATTCAATAATTTGTAAGCCGCTTTTATAATTCTATTAACACCGCTTTCAGTCAATCCCATTTCTTCCAAGAACATCATTTTGTCCTCTTCATCCATATCAATTAATTCAGATTCAATTTCAGCAGACACAAAGAGCACATCAGCGTTTTCATCTTTCACAGATTCCATAAAAGCTTCTGTGTGATGATTTCCATTTACCACACTTTGATCATCTACGTTACAAACGTATAACACTGGTTTTGCGGTAAGTAAGTTTAAATCTTTAATAACATCCCATTGATTCTCATCTAAACTGCAGGTTCTTGCAGATTTTCCTTGCTCCAATTGTGCCTTTACAACGTTGCAAATGTCGAATACTACTTTTGCCTCTTTGTTACCAACTTCTGCCATTTTCTTCACTTTCTGAATCTTAGCTTCAATCGCTTCTAGATCTTTCAGTTGCAGCTCGGTATCAATTATTTCTCGATCCCTAACTGGGTCAATGCTGCCATCAACGTGTGTAATGTTTTCATTATCAAAACATCGAACAACATGCAAAATGGCATTTGTGTTTCTAATATTTCCTAAAAATTGATTACCTAAACCCTCACCCTTACTCGCACCTTTCACGAGGCCAGCAATATCCACAATTTCTATAGTGGTTGGAAGAATCTTTTGAGGATTAACTAAATCAGATATTTTCTGAAGCCTTTCATCAGGAACAGTAATGGTTCCAACGTTTGGTTCTATTGTACAAAATGGATAATTCGCACTCTCCGCTTTCGCACTACTCAAACAATTAAAAAGGGTTGATTTACCAACATTTGGCAAGCCAACAATACCGCATTGTAAAGCCATAATTTGTAATTGGCTGCAAGTTTAAGTGAAATGAATGAGATTTATAGGCATTCAAGGCTATTTCAATTTCTGATATGCTCTTTGCTCTGCCCAAACGATTTCCAACCAATGGCGATTTTCATATTCCGCAGTGAACTCTTCTACTCGAGATGCTATTTTATTTTTATAATCAACCTCTTTGAAATAACCCTTTCGAGCAAAAGGAATTTTTTCTGTTTGTTTTGACTCAATTTCTTCAATCTGTTCATCTGATAATTGCAAATATGGCAACGCCTTATCACTTAAATCTGACATGAAAGGTAAATGGACAAATGCGGTTTTATAATGAGCAAAATTATACCGTGCAATATAGCTGTCCCAGTTTATAGCACATGTAAGAACTATTGTTATATAAACTGCAATCGCGTTAATTCTTACAATAAAATAGGTGGTCTTAACTGACCGAATTTTCATAATTAATGTAACTAAACCAATTAAACATAGGAGAAGAAATACTACCACTCCTATCCGTCTATATGCTAAGCCAAAATACTGTATATAATATGCGTTTCTAACAAAAACCGAAAGAATGAGAACACTATTTAATCCTACCCATACATATGCCAATCTCTTAAGCCAACTATTGTTTCGATAGAAGTTTAAGTTTTTGCGGAAATAATGCAACGTAATTGCCATTGATACTAAAATACTTACAATCAAGACATAGGTTCCTTCATGAACAAATTCTTTTAAAAATTCTCCTTGCCAGGTGAAATTGATCCAAATGTTTTTAATCTCTAATATTAGTAGCATTAACAACATCATGTTTAGCACAACGAATAGAAAAACTCCCGATTTATATTCATACTTTAAATCTAAGATTCGAAATCGTTTCTTGAAACTTGCACGAATGCGTTCAAGCTTATCTGATTTTTCAATGTCACTATCTGAAAACATAGAAGAAGTGAAACCTAAACTGTGCATTACAGCAAAGAGTAAGCCTAAAAACCCTACCGCAACTACCTCAATATCAATATATTTAGCAATCTTATTTATAATCTTGGAAAAGACCTCTCCTAAATTCTCAACTACCTCAGCAAAATAATTGCTCCCCATTGAATAGAGTGCTAGAAATAATAGAATTATAAACAAAGGAAGAAATACTATTCGCATTATTTTACCAAATGGAATTCCCATTTTTGTTCGTTTTCTACCTCGAAGGGATTTTAAAAAACCACCTGTTGCTTTGGCAAAATTTGGAGCTGCATTGGGCAATGCATAGAGCACATTACGCAAAGGCACTGTGGTATGAAGTCCAATAATCATTACAAAAG
>JABDQY010000117.1 GCA_013042025.1 Bacteroidia bacterium | reverse complement strand
TTTAGCATTCAGCATGATATCCAATTTCACCAAGGTTGATTCTCGGTATTCAATAGGGTGATAATCAAAACTAGCATACCCCCTACTAACACTCTTCAGCTTATCATAGAAATCAAACACCACTTCTGCCATTGGCATTTCAAAGAAGAGCTCAACCCTGTTGCTGGTTAAATACACTTGATTTTTTAATATTCCTCTTTTCTCAATACATAAAGTCATAATTGAACCTACATAATCTGCTGCCGTTATTATTTGAGCATTGATATATGGTTCTTCAACTCTATCTAAGAAAGATGGTTCTGGTAAATCTGTAGGATTATTAACAATAACTATTTCTTCAGGTTTTTTCTTCAAGAACGCATGATAACTAACGTTAGGCACCGTTGTTATTACAGTCATACCGAACTCGCGTTCTAACCGTTCCTGGATAATCTCCATATGGAGCATTCCTAAGAATCCACAACGAAAACCAAATCCAAGAGCTGCTGAAGACTCAGGTTCAAATACTAAACTTGCATCATTTAGCTGCAGTTTACCCATTGAATCTCTCAATTCTTCGAAGTCATCTGTATCTACTGGATAGATACCTGCAAATACCATAGGCTTCACATCTTCGAAACCATCTATTGGCTCTGCAGTAGGGTTTTCAGATAGTGTAATGGTATCTCCTACCTTCACTTCTTTAGCCTCTTTAATTCCACTTATGATATAGCCAACGTCTCCAGTTTTCACAACATCTGTTGGAGATTGTTTTAGTTTCAATACGCCTATTTCATCTGCATAGTACGATTTTTCAGTATTCATGAACTTGACGTGATCTCGTTTCTTCAATACGCCATCCATAATTCGGTAATAAGCTATAATTCCTCTGAAAGGATTAAACACGGAATCAAAAATCAATGCCTTAAGCGGTGCATTGGGATTCCCTTTAGGTGCTGGAACACGATTTATTATCGCATCTAAAATTAGATCTACTCCTAACCCAGTTTTTCCACTAGCAGGAATGATATCTTCACGTTCACAAAGAATTAATTCTTCAATTTGATCGCTAACTTCTTCTGGCATAGCACCAGGTAAGTCCATCTTGTTAAGAATAGGAATGATTTCCAATTCATGTTCTAAGGCAAGATATAGATTTGAAATAGTTTGAGCTTGTATTCCTTGAGCTGCATCTACAATTAAGAGAGCACCCTCACATGCAGCGATACTTCTACTTACCTCGTAGCTAAAATCTACGTGGCCTGGTGTGTCAATGAGATTTAACGTGTAGTCAATTCCATCTCGCTTATATTTCATCTGAATGGCATGAGACTTAATCGTAATTCCACGCTCTCGCTCAATATCCATATCATCAAGCGTTTGTTCCTTCATGTCTCTATCGCTTATTGTTCCAGTGGTTTGTAACAACCTATCAGCCAGGGTGCTTTTACCATGATCAATATGGGCAATAATGCAAAAATTACGGATGTTCTCCATTCGGCTGCAAAAGTAATTTTTTTAGCCTTCCAATCATGCTTATTTTTTAAGACAAATGCTAAAGAGAGAGAAGCCGTAAATTAAAGTGTTGTTTTGATTGTTTATGTTCCACAACTACAACAAAAAATCCTGTTTCTGTCCAAGTAAAAGCATTGTTGTTATCGGCTTGCAAAACACCATGAAACTTGCCCCATTTATCGCAGATTGAAACGTTGTAATTCCGTGGATCTAAATTCCCAAGTTTAAACTTACCTGAAGAGGGATTTGGAAATAACTCTGCCCCATAATTGACGTGGAGATAGTTTTCATTGGCATAGTTAGAATCTGTAGAAACAACCAAATCAGAAACTATACTTGAAGACTGACATGGCCCAACACCACCAGCTTCTAGAATTATCCTAAACGAATCAACCGGTTGGTTTGGGATGTGCGAAAAACTAGCCTCAACTATGGTATCTCCGCTTTTAATATTTACTTGGCACCTCGATGCATTCGGTCCTGTAGGTACAGCAAGAGCATAGTCGTGGTTTTCAAATTCTACATCCAGTTCATACTGAGTTTGTAGTTGATTGGACGTTCTAATTAAGACTGTATCTTTTACAAATTTTATCTGAGGAGTTGCCTGTATATAAGCATCTATTGAATCAACATTACTACAACCGGTTATTGGATTTGTGTAGTGGTTATAAAACCATATGGTGCTATTCTTCACAGATGCTGAACTGGGACTGAAATACTTCCCTCCTTGCAACGAATTCACATCACTAG
>JABDQY010000113.1 GCA_013042025.1 Bacteroidia bacterium | reverse complement strand
GATCTGGATTGTCCAGTCTGGTCTTCCATTTGTATCTGAAGGAATGGTTACCCCTCCAGTAGGCCATGTGCCTGAAGTGTAACTTGTACCATCTATTACTATACTCTCCACATTCTCTGGGAAAGCTGTAATTCTAATCGAATCAATTGGTGCATCTACTCCAGCTGAAAGATCATCTCCTCCAAACAAGGTGTCAGCTACTGTTACCAGTACTGAACCTCCTGGGTTAGGTACTGCTGCAATTGTAATCGTATCACTCTCTGGTCGTTTCTGGATACCAAAGTTTACGTTCGGTTGATCAACCTCACCTAAGGCTACTGTTAATCTTCCATCGTTCACTCCGTCTGTTCCAGTGTTCACTCCAATTGTATCTCCTGTATGTACCCAGTTCTCTGGTAATTCACCAGCTCCTGAGGCCGTACTTCCTGTTGTTCTGACTACTGTATCTATCAGTACCTCATAAGTTGTATTCTCTATCAGGTCATCAAACTCGTATGTTCCGTCTGCTGCAATTGCAACTGATTTTATTACTGTATCTGTTGCTGCATCAAGTAGGTAAGCATATAGCTGTACTCCATCTGGATCGTCAATACCATCTCCATCATTTATTGTATTGTCAGTTAATCCACTGTAATCGTGGTGTACCTTACCTGATAATTTTAACGTGAATGGCATGCGTACATAACCATCTGTTAAGTCTTCATATCCTGCAGAGTCTATTGTTACATAGTCTATCTTAGATACATGCTGCCCGTTGATTGGATCGATCTGGATTGTCCAGTCTGGTCTTCCATTTGTATCTGAAGGAATGGTTACCCCTCCAGCAGGCCATGTTCCTGAAGTGTAACTTGTACCATCTATTACTATACTCTCCACATTCTCTGGGAAAGCTGTAATTCTAATCGAATCGATTGGTGCATCTACTCCAGCTGAAAGATCGTCTCCTCCAAACAAAGTGTCAGCTACTGTTACCAATACCGAACCTCCTGGGTTAGGTACTGCTGCAATTGTAATCGTATCACTCTCTGGTCGCTTCTGGATACCATAGTTTACGTTGGGTTGATTGACAATTCCAAGTGAAACAGACAATCTACCATCAGCAGTTCCATCAGTACCAGTGTTGGTTCCAATAGTATCACCAGTATGTACCCAGTTGGTTGGCAATCCACCGGCTACTGCAGTATTACCTACTGTCTGTGCAAGCGTATCTATAATTACCTCTAAACTGGAGTTTTCAGTAAGCCCTTCAAATTTATAAGTACCATCTGAAGCAATTGGTGTTGTAGCAACTATGTTACCTGTACCTGCGTCCACAAGGTTGGCATATAACTGCGTTCCATCTGGATCATCTATGCCGTCTCCATCGTTTATTGTATTGTCAGTTAATCCGCTGTAATCGTTATGCACCTTACCCGATAAAGATAGCGTGAATGGCATTTTTACATACCCAGGTGATAAATCTTCATATCCTGCAGAGTCTATCGTTACATACTCTATGGTAGCTGTATCGCTGCCATCAATTGGATCAATACTTATTGCCCAATTAGGAACTCCATCCGCATCTGTTGGAATTCTAACTCCTCCTGCAGGCCAAGAACCTGAAGTATAACTTGTACCATTTATCGTAATACTTGTAACATTATCCGGGAAGGACGTTATTCTAATTGAATCTACAGCTGGATCAAGAGACATAGAAGCATCGTCACCACCAAAGTAGCTGTCTGTAACAGACACCAATGTTGTACCTCCAGGATTTTCTTGTGAAGCTACAATTAGCGAATCACTATCTGGTCTCTTTTGGATACCAAAGTTAATTTCTATTTCATCTGCATCGTTAGCAGTTATGCTCGTTATTGCTCCATTATTAGTTCCGTCTCCATTCGCTCCCAAGCCTTGATTTTCACCTGTGTGTACCCAGTTGGTAGGCAAATCAGCTGTTGTTGAACCAGCTGGAGTTCTATGTATTACGATGTCATACGTTAGATAATTCTCTATATCTAAGAAATTGTATGTTCCATCATCTGCGATTGGAGTTGTTGCATAAACTGTACCTCCTACTATCAAAGAAACATACATTTGTTCATTATCTGGGTTATCAAATTGCACCCCATTTACTGAACCTGTTGGATTATCTCTTAATCCGTTAACATCGTGGTATAGTCTACCACTTAAGTTTATATAGCAGTTTTCATCAATTGTAATCTCTACCGTGTCTGATTTTGAAGGACAAACTCCGTTGGATACATTCAGTTTAAAACTATATGTTCCATCTTGGTGGTTGTAAACGCCAGTTGTGTAAGAGTTGCTATCAACAAAACCAACTGTACTTGGACCACTAATCTGAGACCAGGCAAAATATTGTGTCCCTGTATTTGACGCATAAAGGTATAAATTGTCCTCAATACAGATTGTGCTGTCAATACCTGCTGAAGGTTGAACTACACTATCATTTAAAACTACTGCCACAGTATCCGCTGTGGTACACCCACCATTTGTTGATTCCCATTCAAATAGGTAAGTTCCTTCACTTCCTAAGGTAACACCTGTATTAGGCGAAGAACTTGAACCAATGGTAGCAACTGAAGGTGTTGTACCTATCTGTGTCCATTCACCGGAACCTAGGGTTATAGCGTTTCCGTTAAGATTTAATGTATTATCATCACAAGAAGAAATATCACTTCCTGCTAATGCAGTTGTAGGGTTTAGATGCGTAATAACAACATCTATTGTATCTCTTTCTATTGGGCAGATACTGTCAGTAATAGAAGACCATTCGAACGAGTAAGTACCAATAGCAGTTAAATCGCTTATTCTTGATGTAGGATTAACTTCTTCCTCAATAGTTGCTACTGATGGTGTTGTCCCTATTTGTGTCCACTTACCGACACCTGAGGTTATTGTATTACCTTCTAGTTCTGTAAACTCAGGACAAATATTTTGATCTAATCCAGCTAAAGTAGGTGTTGGAGTTGCATAGTTCTCAAATCTTACGATGTCGTTTAAAGTACAAGCTCCATTCGTACCTTGATACTGGAATATATAGAGTCCTGTACCTATGGCTGTTACTGTTGTAGTGGCAGAGTCTGGGTCTGTTATGGTACCCGCGGTTGGACCAAAAATCTTATCCCAGCTATGAACTGCTCCAGAACTTGTAGTAGTTGCTATAAGTGTAAATGAACTTGTATCGCAAAACTCTCTATCCAAACCTGCGTTTGGAGGTCCTACTGAATCGCTAATTGTTAGCATTACCGTATCTCTACTTATCGGGCAACCATTAACAGCCGGAATAACATATTCAAATTCATAAGATGAACCTCCAGCGTAATTTGAGACAATGATTGAATTAGGAGTTGGAGTAGTAGTATCCACTGAAGAGCCACTTACTTGACTCCATGTTCCAACGGTATTGTCATTACCGAGTATCTGAACACTTGACTCTAGTTCACATATTTCAATATCTGAACCTAGATCTGCAGGTACCTGAATTGTTACATTGTTAAGTGTGTCTTTGAATGAAGGACATATACCATACTCACTATATGCTGTTCTTTCAAAAGAATAGATACCTGAAACCAACCCTGTAGCGGTTGTAGTATCTGCAGTAGCATCTGTTATACTTGGAGTAGTTGGCGGATTGCCAAGATTAGACCAAATGGCATAACCATTTTCAATTTCATTTCCATATAAATCTATAGTTGTAGTTCCATCACAGAACATCCAAGAAGAATCTGCGGTTGGGATACTTGGAATGTTATCTATACTAAATCTAACGGTATCAGAAGTTCCTTCACATGCTCCATTCGTTACGTTCCATTCAAATTTATATGTTCCACTAACTAGTGAGGTAAATCTTGCTGTAGGTGAGTTAATATCATCAACTTCCCAGCCACCTGGACCCAAGAATTGCGACCAGGTTCCTTCACCAACGGTAAGTGCTGTAGCAGCCAACGTAATTGAGTTGCTGCAGCTATCAACATCACTACCAGCATCTGCAAGAGATGCAGCTGAAGAAATTGTAACTAAAACTGTATCTACATTAGGGTCGCACGTACCATTTGATATTTTCCATTCAAATTCATAGCTTCCATCAGATAACCCAGTTACTGTGGTACCTTCATCACTTGAACTAGTGATAGTAGCCGATGGCCCAGATACTTTAGTCCATAAACCCGTAAATGTTCCTGGATTATTTGCAGCAAGGGTTATACTAGTTGTTCCCGAAGCTAAACATTGATTAGGGCCAGCATCTGAGGCAATAGGGCCAAGTGTGTTGTTTGTAGTGATAGTTACATTATCTGGAGTGCTTCCACACGAATTTGTAACAGTCCAAGTATATGTATATGCCGTTGAAGCAACCATTCCATCTACCGAAGTATTAGGTTGGGTGTCATCAGCGAAGGTAATACCTGTGCTAGGAGTAACAGTCCATTTACCAGTTTCGCCAGGTCTTAATGAATCTGCAGCCAAATTAATTGGGTTCCCATAACATACTGTTCTACTAGGGCCAGCTTCAATTCCTGTTGGAGGACCATTGAAATGTCTTAATATTACATCGTCCTGAATAGGATCACAACCTAGACCTCCGGATAGCGTCCATCTGCATACATAGGGTCCTCCGTTTAAATTTTCAACTTTACTGTTTCTATTATGTGGTTCTGTAAATGTTAAGGTTGTGGGACCTGAAATTTGTGACCAAGTACCAATTACCCCTGCTTGATCTGGATCATTACCAGCCATAAATGTAGTATCTACTCCACAAATAAGAAGTTGGTCTGTACCTGCATTAACACCCTGAGGCCCTATCGAAGTGGTAACCGAGAACTGTGTTTGTGCATCGGCACATCCCACATCACTTGAACTAAAGACCTTTTTAACATCAAAGACATAGGTGCCAGGAACAAGCAATTCCACAATATTTAATGGGCTTCCATCTTGCACGGCAATCCCTGGAACAGCATTACCTGTTTCAGTTGTATAATCATCCGGAGCAGACACCATAGTTCGTGTAAAGATTGCTCCATTCGAAGTATATGAAACATCAACAGTTTTCGCATCACACGCAAGAACCAAATTTGATATTGGAGAAATAGACGGTGTATCGGGAAATGATATAGTCATGTTTGCAGAACTATAACATTGAATTGAGTCGTTACTAATACTATATGACAACGTAGTTGATGTTGAAGTATTTAAACCTGTAATTGTAGTATTTGATGAAGTTGTGTCTAAAATAGTACCAGGACCACTTACCACTCTCCATCGCACATATTCGTTACTACGTGATGATGCACTTCCATTTAATTGTACTTGAGTTGATCCATCACAAATTGCTATGCTTGGAGCAATGGCAGGTGAAATAACATCTGTTCCTTTTGGAACCACTATCGTAATTTCATCAGATCCACTTGCACAAGGCCCATTAACAGTCCATTTTAATTTATATGTTCCTTCTATTAAGTTTCCTGCGGTAGCAGTATTACTATTAACATCTGAAAATGTAACATTAGAAGGTCCACTAATCTGGCTCCAAGTTCCAATTTGACCTTGAAATCCAACACCACCAAAAGTAGCATTAAGCGGATATGCCGTTGTTGACAAGTAACATTGGCTGAGATTGGCATTATTTGGGGTTATTGCTACTGGAGACACGCCACCATAATTTGTAATTTTAACCGTGTCTGTACTACTACATCCGTTAGTCCCTATTATGGTCCATATTAAAGTACTAACTCCACCTGCAGATGCGGATGTTGAAAAAGTAGATGTGGGTGATGTTTCACTATCAATGGTTACGCCTGCATCATTACCTGCAATAGACCAAGATCCTGACTCATTGGTTCCAGGTGAATTAGCACTTAAAGTGCCAGTACCTGGACAAGACGTTTGATCTGGACCCGCTTGTGCTTGGGTAATTGGGGTTACTGTATATGTAATTTCTTGAAAAGCAGGAACTCCATCCTCACAGGTTGCAGACAACCTAAACGTGTAGGTATTGCCTCCTGAATAACCAATAATGGATGATTCGGGATCCGAAGCATCTGATATCAATACTGATGGACCAGCGGTTTGCGTCCATTTAAGATCATTTGGAGTCTCAAATAATCCTGCACTAGAGCCTTTAAAAGCTATGTCTTCGTTTTCGCAATAAGTCCGATCAATGTCGGCATTTACTGTACAGTTTTGTGCATTTGTTTTTGTGCTGAATAGGAAAAGACCTACAACAACAATAAGTAGTACATGTTTTTTCATTTTTTTTGATTGTGAAGGAAGTTAGAAACACCTTAAATAGTCATCAACTTCAATTTTTTCTTTATTCTTATACTAAATCGTATTGAAACTAAAGCAAGGGTAAACTTTCAACAAGTGTACGCTTGCAAATTGAGAAGTTCTGCCCATACACTCCTTTAGGTATTTATTATTAGACATAACTATAAGAAGCTTTAATGATCTTAGTTCGAGAAACACCTTTAAGGATATTTCAATAAAGCACACAACTTCTACTCATTAGCTATTGAGACGAAATTGTTGTTGGAAGTCACTTTTAACACAATTAACCTTCAAAACTAAATGGTCGAAACACTGATAAAATGAAATGAGCAGAAACCAAAAAGGTCAGAGTTCCATAACTCCAACCTTCTTAATGTTTTTAGAATATTTCAGTGGAATATTGGCAGTTGTTTGGTCGCAAGATCTATTCTACTTTCATACATATAAAAGGCTACCAAATTGATAGCCTTTTCTATTCTTAACATTTTGTAATTTTTATTTACCGTGTAATTGAAAGCTTCACAGTCTCCATACCTATTCCATACATAGACTTAACTTTAATATCATATATCCCATTACTCAAATCAACACTGTTAATGCTTTTTCTGAAACTGTTGGTTGATCCGGACACTACAATCTGTCCATATGCATTCATTACTTCATATTCAAAGCCATCAAAAGAGGATGCAATGGTAAAAACAGAGTTAGCAGGATTGGGGAAAACAACAAGGGTAGAATTAGTGATTTGTTTCATGCATTCCACATCACTGAATTCAAAAGCATTGTCAAAATCAACTTGCTTTAGTCGATAACATACTTTTTGAAATGCTGTAGCTGTAAAATCCTTGTAGCTGTAATAGGAAATTGAGTTTGTAGTGCCCATACCCGAAACTTCTCCAATTGGCATAAATTCTTCTTCTGAATTGAGTTTACGCTCAATTACAAACTTATCGTTGTTTAGTTCTGAAGCTGTTTCCCACGTCAAGAGTACTTCATTAGTTTTTGTTTTTGTGACAGCAAAATCCATTAGACTAACAGGGACAGGGGAAATACCTGTTGCACCGCCGCAAGGTGAGCCACCACAAACTGAATTTGTATAACCAATCCAATCAATAAATATTGTACCGGTGCAAGTTGTAACATTATTGAAAGGTCCATAGGTTTTGGTTATTTGAGAGGTGGTAGTTCCTACACAATCGTTTGTTACAAAATAATAGGACCCGCAATAAATAGAAACATCTACACTCTTGCTACCTCCTGATGTTGTAGAGAAATAGCCCACAAAAGTATAATTAGACGTTCCATTTCCATTATCTACAATTGTATAACTTACGCTATCCAAAACACCACAGTTCTGGGCAGATAAACGCAAGCCTGAAGCTAAAAGTAATGTAAACAGTAGTAATTTAATTTTCATAAATAGTTAGAACATGGAATTGAAGTATTCTACAAAAGTATTCCTAATGTTAGACTATTGAGTCACATAATAGTAAACACTCTATTTAATTGGACACAATAAAGATGTAGATTACCTGAGAACATATTGAAGCAAAAAAAGGTCAGAGCTTCACAACTCCGACCTTCTCACTATTTTTAAAATGTTTTGTTTAGTGTTTCACCAAGAATTTTCTTGTGCTTACTTCACCGTTCATGTTAACAGTAATAAAGTATACACCTGTGTTTAAATCCATTGTATTGAAGACAGAATTTCTCCCTCTTTGAACCGTTACACTTTCTATAATTCTACCATCCATAGCAACCATCTCTACTCGAGCTGAATTGTATTTCCCTTCTTCATCTTGCTCTATGGTATAGCTTCCCTCTATGCTGATAGTAATATCATTGTTGGCAGGAATTGGAAAGATACGAACCACTGGCTCCAATTTTCTGTTTACTACGGCAATTTCACTGTAGTCGAATTTACCATCAAAATCCACTTGCTTCATTCTATACACAAGCTTCTCGCTATTTGTTAAACTCAAATCATCAATAAAGCTGTAGTACTGTATTTCGTTGGTAGTACCTGCTCCGTTTACTTGCCCTACTGAAACAAATTCATTTGCAATTTCATTAAAACGCTCAACTTCAAAGTAACTGTTGTTCAATTCAGTTGCAGTTAACCAATTTAGTTTCACAGTATTTGCATCTAGCAAGGCTGCAGTAAATTTCAACCAATTTACAGGTACTGGGGTTGTCCAGTTAACCGCATATGTTGCTGGTGTAGCATCTGCTAATCCAGCTGCATCTATCCAACTATAGTTAAAAGTAAATGACATTGAATTCAAGCCATTAAACTTCACAGATAATTTAGATGGATCGTAGTTTGTAATTGTATCATTTGGATAAAGTTCCTCTCCTGCATCATAAACGCCATCATTATCTGCATCATAAAAAAGTTCATTACCGTTCAACCCTGTTGTATCTGTTATAATAAAATTATCTCCTGAACCGTAAGTCCCATCTTCGCTATCAGAACCTGTGAGATTACCCATTCCATCACTGGACACTAAATCTCTCACTTCATTTATTACAGGGGATGTAGACAATGTATACGATTTATCATCTGAATTTGGTAACTGCTCAATTCCGAAATTAATGTTTAATACATTTTCCGTACCAACTGCTACTGTTAAGTCGCCGTTTTCTGTACCGTCATCTCCTGTTCCTGTCCCTATATTGTCTCCTGTCTTTACCCAGTTACTTGGTAAGCCGCCTGTTACAACTGCTCCTCCTATGGTCTGAGCTAAAGTATCTAATACTACTCTATAGGTGGTGCCCTCCATTATACTATCAAAACTATAGCTACCATCGGCTGCTATCATTACTGTATCAATTACATTCCCACTTGCATCTACTAGATTAGCATATAACTGTGTTCCACTTGGGGTATTGATTCCTGTACCATCTACGGTATTGTCTTCTAATCCATCCAAGTCATTGAATACATTTCCACTTATCTCTAAGGTGAACGGTAATTCTACACTTCCCGGTGTTGGATCTTCTTTTCCAGCTTCATCTATTATCGCATAAGGGATGTCTACCGTCTTGCTTCCATCTACTGGATCTATTGTTATGGTTTGTGTTGGCTGACCACTTGAGTTGGTTGGTACCGTTACTCCTGCTGCTGGCCATGTTCCACTTGTATAAGTTGTTCCGTTTATCGTAATAGTTGTTACGTTACTTGGGAATGCGGTGATTCTCAACTCCGTTGGTGTTCCACTATCTGGATCTGTTCCTGAAAAACTCGTTGCAGCTACAGTAACATTCGTAGTTCCGCCTGGATTGCTCTGGCTTGACGCTACTACATCACCACTATTTGGTAACTGCTCTATTGCGAAGTTTATTTGAGTTTCTAAAGAATCTGTAACTACAACTGAACCACTAATGCCATTAACAGTTCCGTCATTGCCAGAACCTGCTCCATCATTTTCACCTGTTGTCACCCAATTTGTTGGTAGACTTGAAGTAGTGCTTCCTGTTGATGTTGTATGTAAAACGGTCGTGTAAGTCCCGGCAGAAATATTTAAAAATTCATATCCTCCATTGGAATCAACAGCGGCAGTTGCAATAACAACTCCTGACTGAACTAAACTAACGTATAATTGAGTTCCTGACGGGGTATCTACTGAAGATCCGTTTACTGTAGCATCAGTTAATCCATCTAAATCATTAAAAATGTTACCTGTGACTCCTGGCACAGCTAAGTTCACTGGGTTATTGTCGAATGGGTCATCCGACATTCCAAAAAACTTAACATCTGCATCTCCATTGTTGTCTACTCTAAATCCATAAACCCCGCTTGATGTTCCAAACAAGGCAACGTCAACAACAGTGATATACATCGGTTGAGAGAAGTTTGGGGCAAAAGTTGTATTCCAGTCGTATTTATTATTACCATTAGACGAAGTAGTTCCCGTTGTATTTCCAAAATGCAACGGACTCGCACCAGAGATAACGTTTCCTACTGAATCGAGAGGTGTTACTAAGAAATGAGTGTTTCCGTTTCTTTCTCCTACAATTATATAATCATCGTTAGTTAATCCTCTTGCAAATCGGATATCAAAGTCATCTCCAGTTGGAACATTTGTGGTGTTATCATACAGAAGGGCACATAAAAGATTAGGCCCATTGACCACATCATTCATTTTAGCTTCAAAAGCTGTTGTATTTGTCGCGAGAGTAAGATTACCCGAGTCGATTACTGCAACCCCTGTTACACTCGCAGAAAAATTATTATTTGCGATATATGTACCACTAAAATTCGAAAAATCAAGCGTTTTAGTAGTGCCATCGGTCACCTTTAAACTAATAATTTCTACTGGCAATGTTGTAGAAACTGTAGTTCCTCCACCTGAAGTTTTTGTAACTGTAGATCCATTATATTCATACTTAAATTCGGTAATAGGAATGTTATTTGTTCCCAGCACTACCTGCACGGTTTGTGCATGCAAACTAGAAATACCTATTAGATGAACAAGTACAAAAATTAACACATATGACAATCGCTTAGATGTGGTACAAATAGTTTTACTTTTCATTTTTTTTAATATTAGTTTCAAATGCTGGTTTTCTAACCTAACATCTATTAGACGTGCTCAAACAAAAGCGTCACATATTGTATTTTTTACTATAAGCTATCTACATTCATTCACACCTTTGCCGGAAAACATCTATTTCTAGAGTGAATTAATTATCAGCACATTACACAAACACTTTCTCCACCTCCTTTCTCTAAAAAAATCTATATGTGGGATTACCTCTTCAAGAATACAGAAGGAACTTACTTTGACAAACTGCTCTACTTTGTAGCTAATTCAATAAAAAAAGGTCAGAGCTTCACAACTCCGACCTTCTCACTATCTTTAGAATGTTGTATTAGTGTTTCACCAAGAACTTTCTTGTGCTTACTTCACCGTTCATGTTAACAGTAATAAAGTATATACCTGTATTAAGGTCCGTTGTATTGAAGACAGCATTGCTCCCTCTTTGAACCGTTACACTT
>JABDQY010000110.1 GCA_013042025.1 Bacteroidia bacterium | reverse complement strand
CAGTGTCAGGTAGGAAGAAATCACTACTTAAACCTGAGCTAGAACCAATATTAACGGTATAATCTTCAGCTTGACCATAGGTAAAGTTGGAACAAGGGCCTGGATAACTATTTTCGTGAACAGAAACTCTAAGACGAGTATTCCCTGATACAGCATTACAATTAACAGTAAATGGTATGTTAACAGTATGTGTATTAGAGAAGGTAGGATAATACACTCTACCCAGCTCTTCAGCCGCGTCAAAAGTTGAATTTTGGTTGTAGTCAATCCATGCAATTGCATAGAACTCCCAACCACCACTGCAAGTACCTTTACCCACTTCTAGAACATAATTTCCTCCAGGTGCTAAATCTGGAACAGTGGACAAGGTTGTAAACTCTTCATCACCATTACAAGCACTTGAAGCATTATCTAAGGTTACGGAAGATCCAGCTAGTTTAATGTTTACAATTTTTGTCCAACCAGTGCTTGTGTAGTTGGTGGTGCAATATGTCTGAGAATTTGCGAAACCAAATATGGTTATCGCTAACAAAGTCATAAAGCCTTTTAATAAGTACGTGTGTTTATTCATTATAATTTATTTATTACGTTTATATTAGATGCAAAGAATTCCAAAGGTTGCATAAAAAAAAGAAAAAAAAGAAATTTATTTTTAATAATGAAATTGAAACATAAAAAATTCAACTTGCAACCCATAAAAAATGAATTTTGAAGACGAATATAAAAGGCTGAATACTAATCAGAAACAAGCGGTTGAAGCTATTGAAGGATGTGTGATGGTGGTGGCTGGACCGGGTACTGGGAAAACACAAGTATTAGGTGCTCGAATAGCAAATATCCTTAAGAAAACGGATACAAATCCAGAAAACATTTTGTGTCTAACTTTCACTGAAGCAGCAAGCACTGCATTAAGGAAGAGATTGTACGCATTTATTGGGTCAGAATCTTACAAAGTCAATATATATACATATCATGGATTTTGCAACATGGTTATTCAAGAGAATGCGGATTATTTTGGAATCCAGGATTTACAACCGGTATCTGATTTAGAGGTAGTGGAAATACTAAAAGAGATGGTTGACGAATTGTCTAATAGTAGTAAATTAAAGCGTTTTACTGGGGATGTTTATTTTGATATCCGAAATTTAAAGAAACTATTTTCACTATTGAAAAAGGACAATCTTAGTTCCGAAAATATTGCTGATAGAGTCTCTTCAAAGCTTCAAGAGTATAAAACCAGTGAGGACTTCTTCTATAAACGAAAATCCGGGAATAATCAGAAAGGAGATTTTAACACGCGAAAGTTTAACGAGCACAAAGAGCCCCTTGAAAAACTGGTTGAAGCAGCTGCACTTATAAAAATCTATAACAGCAAACTGAAGCTAAGAAAAAGATATGATTTTGACGATATGCTAGCATGGGTTTTGAATGCATTTAGCACCAATCACGAGTTATTACTTAAATATCAAGAAACGTATCAATATTTTTTAGTAGATGAATATCAAGACACCAATGGTATTCAAAATGACTTGCTTTATACACTCATAAATTATTGGGATAATCCAAATGTTTTTGTGGTTGGAGATGACGATCAATCTATTTATAAGTTTCAAGGAGCCAACGTAGAAAACATATTTGAATTTTATGCTAAATACAAATCAGTTGTTCAATTAGTTGTATTAGAACAAAACTATAGATCAGCTCAAGGCATTTTGGACGGAAGCAATACATTGATTAAGAAGAATGTAGAAAGACTTGTGGGGAAAGTACCCAATCTCAACAAAGAGATTGTTGCCTCAAATGAAGATGTATCTGAGCTTAAAGATTCTCTTAAAATTGTTGAGTACCCTAACACATATCAAGAGATTGTTGGTATAACTTCGAAACTAAAAAAGCTAAAATTAAAAGGACAAGCACTGAATGAGGTTGGGGTATTATATCGCAACCATAGACAAAGTGAAGAACTCATTAAATATTTGGAGTCGGAAAACATTAGCTATAACGTTTCAAGAACCCAAAATGTACTCGAGGTTCCAATAATAAAGCAATTGAACACATTTTTAGAATACCTAAAATTAGAAAGTAAGTCGTTAGAGTCGGGGCAACATCTACTTTTTGATATTCTTCATTTCAATAATTTTAAACATTTGTCGGCATTTGATATCGCAAAAATTGGAGTCTTACTTAAGAAACTTAGGAATGAAGGATGGAGAAGTAAGCTAATTGAATCTGGAGAAGAACTAGATATCAGTAAAGAAGCGAAACAAGAATTGCTGCAATTTGTAAATGATGTAGAATACTGGTTGAAAGAGATGCATAATTTGACACTCCAGAGTTTGGTTGAACGAGTAATGTCCAAAATGGGATTTGTGTCTCGTGCACTCTCGAGCAATGATGCTACTTTTCAGATACAATGCTTAAAAACCTATTACAATTTCTTGAAGGAAGAGACAGGGCGGCAGCCTTTTATATCGTTGGATGAATTTCTTCATAAGATAGAGTTGTTAATTCAGAATAAGATTGGATTGATTTTAAACAAGATTGTTCATGGCGTTGATGGAGTGAATCTAATGACGGTTCATGGATCAAAGGGATTAGAATTCGATTATGTTTATTTACTCGGTTGTACAGATAAAAAATGGGAGAAAGACCGGAACGATTTACCTTATAGATTAAATCATATAATAGCAGGAGAACCAAAAGAGGCTGCGGTAGAAGAGGCAAGGCGTCTTTTCTATGTTGCATTAACTAGAGCAAGAAAAGGAATTGAAATTAGTTATGCATTAAAGGATGAAAAAGATAAAGACCAAACAAAGAGTTTATATGTGGCAGAATTAGAGGAGAGTATGAAGGCACCATTAATCAAAGAAACAGCTTCAGAAAATGAAATGCTTCATTTTTTTGATTTTATGATTTCTTCTGATAACAAGGCATTCACAAATCTGATTAATCAAGACTTCGTGAAAAAAGAAGTTGAGAATTTTAGGATGAGTGCTACAAATCTTAATAGTTATTTAAAATGCCCAGTTAGCTTCTTCTATCAAAACATTGTTAGGGTTCCATCAGCAAAAGGAGAGGCAATGACTTTTGGTTCTGCAGTTCATTATGCATTAGACGGATTATATAAAAATACAAGTAGAAATTTAAGTGTTGAAGAGGTAGAAAAGGTACTTGAGAAAAGATTTTTGTATTACATGAACAACAACAAAGAGTCTTTTACAGAAGAAGGATTAAAAAGAAGACTTTTTTATGGATCCAAGATATTAAAGGAATATTTTAGAAATTATCTCGAGAACCGGGAAGCCATTTCCAATATTCAAACGGAGGTATATTATAAGCATGGTGAAGTAAATGGTGTTCCAATACGTGGCCAAATAGATAAAATGGAAATAGATGGGCTTCATGTGCATGTAGTAGACTTTAAAACGGGTCAATATAAGTATGGAAAACAAAAGGTAAAACCACCTAAGATGTACACGGATAATCCTCAAGAATCCAACTTTGAGAACAGGTTTGGTGGTGATTATTGGAGGCAAATAATGTTTTATAAGGCTTTAATTGAGAGCGACAATAGACAGAACTATAAGGTGGTTTCAGGAGAAATTGATTTTGTTGAACCCGATAAAGATATTTTTCACAAAGAAAAAGTACTTATTTCAGATGAAGCATTTGGGTTTGTAAAAGAGCAAATAAAGGAAACCTATGATAAGATATTAAACTTAGAATTTGATAATGGTTGTGAAAAGGATGATTGCATGTGGTGCAACTTTAATAAGCACTATCATTCAAAATTGAAATATAACAATCTCGATCTATTGCAAACTATTGGAGATGAAATGGAAGAAAGATGACTTTTTGGGATAAGCATTGTTCCAAACATTCTTTACTTTTGCCACGTTTAAGACAATAATGGAACTAACAGACATAATAACCGTATATTCAGAGAAAACTCCAAATCCTGAATCAATGAAATTTGTAGCAAACAAAATGATTTTGCCAAATGACAGCATAGATTTTAGATCTAAAAATGGTCTTGAGCAATGTCCAATGGCACAAGAATTATTTGATTACGACTTTGTAAAAGGGGTTTTTATTATGAACAATTTTGTATCTGTTACTAAAAAAGCAGATTACGAGTGGTTTGATATTATTCCTCAACTTAAGAAGTTTGTGGAAGATTATTTGACTGCTGAAAAACCAATTGTACTTGTAAAACAAGATTTAACAGATGAAGAAGAAAGCGAAGTTGTTACTAAAATAAAACAACTTTTGGAGGATCATGTAAAGCCGGCTGTTGAAATGGATGGTGGTGCAATTGATTTTAAAAGCTTTGATGAAGGAGTTGTTACTGTTGTAATGAAAGGGTCTTGCAGCGGTTGCCCATCTAGCACACTAACACTTAAAGCTGGAATAGAGAATTTATTAAAAAGAATGATACCTGAGGTTGAGGCTGTTGAAGCTGAGGCCGCATAAAAATAAACCTATGATTAGAAAAATAACTTTAATTCTATGCTTGCTTGTTTTCGGAATGGCAGGCTTTGCTCAAATTAATTTTGAAAAAGACACTGTTCCAAAAATTTATGTGGATCAGGCTAGTTTTGATTATTCCTCTAAAAACCAACTAACAAATAGTAGTGTAGATGCAAAAGATACTTTGTTCACCTGGACAAGAGTACTTGAAGATATTCCTGCTACTTGGGAAACAGCAATATGCGATCAAACAACTTGTTACCCTCCTGAGCTTTCAACGAAAGATTTGATTCTAAAACAAGGAGATTTTTTCGATTTTAAAGTAAATTTTTATCCATACAATACAGCTGGATGTGGTAAAGCAAAAATTGTTATTCAATCAAAAGTGAATCCTTCAAACAAAGACTCATTTTACACTGAAGTTTGTTCATTTGATGCGGCCGCGAGCGTTAAAGACGTAAAAACTACGGTTAATCTTTATCCAAATCCTGCAAAGGATTTCATAGTAGTAAACACATCTATTACAGGTTTATATACTGTTAACATATATGACATTCTTGGTGTTCTTAAACTTTCTAAAGGAATCTCATCGGGTAATAGCTTAGACATTAAAACCTTAGGTAAAGGTGTTTATATTCTTAGAATAGAAGGAGATGCAAATGCAACAAAGGTTTTTCAGAAACAATAATAATTCCTAAGAAATGGAAAAGGGTCTACTAATGTAGACCCTTTTTTGTACAAAAATTTATAAGACAACCCTATAGCTCATAATTTAATAGGAACCAAAGTATTAAGTTTATTATGATGAGTAAAAACATTACATAAAGCAATGATCTTGATCTGAACCTATTAAATTTAGACATAAAGCTAGACCGTCAAGGTTATGGGAATCAAAAGCAAGTCAAAAATTTATATGGTGACTTGCACAAAAAATATGGTAGAATGTTACACGGTTACAACTAATCTTCGTTTATGTCGAAGGTTTCCATGAATTTGGTAGTAAAGTTTCCAGCCCTGAAATCTTTGTTTTTCATTAGCTTCATATGCAATGGAATCGTAGTTTTAACTCCCTCAACTACAAACTCAGAAAGTGCCCGTTCCATTTTAACGATACACTCTTCTCTTGTTTGTGCTGATACGATAAGTTTTGCGATCATTGAATCATAATAAGGCGGTATAGTATAACCCGCATAAATGTGAGTATCTACTCTTACACCATGACCACCTGGTTTGTGTAAGACTTCAATTTTGCCAGGACACGGTCTAAAATCATGATAAACATCTTCAGCATTTATTCTCACCTCCATAGCATGTTTTTCAGGAAAATAGTTTTTACCTGAAATAGGAATACCTGCAGCGATTTTAATTTGTTCCTTAACTAAATCATGATTGATTACTTCTTCAGTAACAGGATGTTCAACCTGAATACGAGTATTCATCTCCATGAAGTAGAAATTTTTATGTTTATCAACTAAGAACTCAACTGTCCCAACACCCTCATAACCAATGGCTTCGCCAGCTTTTATTGCTGCTTCACCCATTTTATTTCGTAGTTCATCATCTGCGAATGGTGAAGGAGCTTCTTCAACTAATTTTTGATGTCTTCTTTGAATTGAACAGTCTCGTTCAGATAGATGACATACTTTACCATATTGATCACCTGCAATTTGAATTTCAATGTGTCTTGGTTCTTCAATGAACTTTTCTAGATACATTCCATCATTTCCAAATGCGGCTTTTGCTTCAGTACGAGCACTAGACCATCCTTCTTTAAATTCTTCATCATTCCATACCAAACGCATTCCTCTTCCTCCTCCTCCAGCGGTAGCTTTAAGCATAATTGGATATCCAATTTCATTGGATAACTTTAATCCTTCAGCTTCATTCTTAAGAATTCCAGCTGATCCAGGAACACAAGGCACTCCTGCTTCAATCATTGTCGCTTTTGCATTAGCCTTATCGCCCATTCCGTTAATCATTTCAGAACTAGCTCCTACGAATTTTATTCCATGATCACGACACATTTCTGAAAAAACAGCATTTTCAGAGAGAAAGCCATAGCCAGGGTGTATTGCGTCTGCATTAGTAATTTCAGCAGCAGAGATAATTTTAGGCATACTCAAGTATGATTCTGTACTTGAAGGTGGACCAATACAAACTGCTTCATCTGCAAATTTTACGTGTAAACTATCTTTGTCTGCAGTTGAGTACACAGCAACAGTTGGTATACCCATTTCTTTACAGGTACGAATTATTCGGAGAGCAATCTCTCCACGATTTGCAATTAATAGCTTCTTGAACATAAGAAAATAGGATTAATTAGGTTCAACCAAGAATAGTGGCTGGTCGTACTCCACAGGTTTTGTATCGTCTACCAATACTTTAACAATTTTTCCGCTCACTTCTGCTTCAATTTCATTGAATAGTTTCATAGCTTCTATGATGCAGATTACTTGCCCTTTTTCAATGCTATCTCCAACTTCAACAAATGAAGGTTTGTCAGGAGATGATTTTCTATAAAATGTACCAATCATAGGTGATTTTATCTCTATAGCAGTGCTTGCTGGAGTCTCTTCAACTTTAGGCGAAGCTGCCTTTGGAGCAGGCTCTGCGGCGGTTGTTTCAACAACAACTTGTTGGGGTACTACTGGAGCAGCAACGGGTGCGGATTTTTTTGAAAATACAGGTGAATTTCTTCTTATTTTGATTTTGAAATCCTTTTGTTCAATAGCAACTTCATCTACTTTAGAAGATGAAATAAACTTAATTAGGGTTTGAATTTCTTTTAAGTCCATAATTTATTTCTTTAGCGAAAATAGTATAATTTGTGTATTTAGGAATTATATGCCCACTTTAGATAAATAGCTCCCCAAGTGAATCCACCACCAAAGGCCGCAAGTATAATTGTATCTCCTTTTTTAAACTTGTCTTCAAAATCTGAAAGAAGAAGAGGTATTGTACCAGCAGTGGTATTACCATATCTGTCGATGTTGATTAGTACTTTATCCTTTTCAAGCTCCATACGTTTTGCAGTAGCATCTATTATTCTTAGATTGGCTTGATGAGCTGCGAGAAAATCCACATCATCTCCTGACAAATTGTTCCTATCCATTAAGTCACGACTAACCTGGGCCATGTTAGTTACTGCAAATTTGAAAACCGTTTTCCCTTCTTGATAAACATAGTGCATTCGCTTATCAATTGTTTCATGAGAAGGAGGTAGCAGAGAACCCCCTGCTTTTTGATGCAAGAACTCTTTTCCAACACCATCCGACTTTAAAATACTATCGATAATTCCATTTTCTTCAGTTGGTTCTAGGAGTACAGCTCCTCCACCATCACCAAAGATTACACATGTGTTCCTGTCTTGGTAATCAATGATTGCTGACATTTTATCTGCACCGCAAATTATTACCTTCTTGTATTTTCCGCTTTCAACAAATTTAGCACCTGTCTCTAAACCATATAAGAAACCAGAACATGCCGCACTTATGTCATAGCTAAACGCATTGGTTGCTCCAATTTTATGAGAAACGATATTAGCCGTAGCAGGGAAAACATGATCTGGTGTTACCGTTGCTACTATTATTAAATCAATATCGTTTGGAGATAGATTTTTTTTCTTCAGAATCTGATTAATAGCTTCAACACAAATGTCTGAAGTTGCTTTGCCATCTTCCATAATGTGACGTTGTCGAATTCCAGTTCTGGTTCTAATCCACTCATCATTGGTGTCAACCATTTTTTCAAGGTCGGCATTGGTAAGAATTTTTTCTGGGACATAGCCCCCTACTGCAGTAATAGCTGCTCTCATTCGTTTTAATTACTTGTTGATTCTGAAAATGATAGTTCAATTTTAGAAATTAAGTTTGAATCTACCACATTTTTAGAAAGTTTTATCATGTTTCTAAAGGTCTTGGCTTTTGAAATACCATGACCAACAATTACCGGCTTTTTAATTCCTAATATTGGAGTACCGCCGTAATTCTCGAAATTGAATCGATTTAAGAAATCATCTTCCACTCCACGTTTTAGTAGATTATAGAAGAATCCTTCACATGTTTTTACAATTATATTTCCAGTAAAACCGTCGCAAACAACTACATCAGCAACATCTTCAAATAGGTGACGACCCTCAACGTTTCCTAAGAAGTTTATTCCTTTTTGTTGTTCCAATAGTGGAAATGCGGCTTTCGTAAGAATATTTCCCTTTTCCTTTTCTTCACCGATACTTAACAATCCAACTCTTGGGTCAGATATATTGTAAACTGCTTTAGCAAATTCGCTTCCTAGAACTGCAAATTTTGCAAGCGTTTCAGGTTTAACATCTGAGTTAAGCCCTACGTCAAGAAGCACACCGGTAATTCCACTTCTTTGTGGAAGAACAGTAGATAGTGCTGGACGTTCAATACCTGGAATAGTTTTGATGTTGTATAGTGCCGAAACCATCATTGCTCCTGTATTTCCTGCACCTGCAAAAGCGTCTATTTTATCTGTAGCGAGATAATGCATAGCCACATTTATACTAGCATCTTTTTTAGAAGCAACAGCCTTTGTGGCATGCTCGCTCATTCCGATACTTTCACCAGTGTGAACAATCGTAATATTTGGGTGATCTAGATTTTTAGAATAGCTTCTTAAAGCATCTTGTTCGCCAAAGATGTAAAAATGAGAATCACAATTCTCAAGATTAGCCTCTGCGACAACCGCTTCAATGCATTCGTTTGGAGCAAAATCTCCTCCCATGGCATCAATGCCTATTCTCATCTTAATTATTCAGCAGTTTTAGGTTCTAATACTTGAACTCCTCGGTACATTCCGGTTTCAAGATTTAACCTATGATACAAATGCACTTCACCGGTTGATGGATCTCTGTGCAATTGTCTGTTGCCTAATTTGTAATGAGTTCTTCTTTTGTCTCTTCTCGTTTTGGAGATTTTACGTTTAGGATGTGCCATTTTTTATTCTATTAATTTTTTTAATTCTGCCCATCGTTCATCAACCGGATTATCCTGGTTTTCAGATTGATAGTTTAATTCACATTTTTCTTTACTTAGAGAAGTTTCGCATATTTTTCTGGTTGGCATGGTTAAGCAAATTTGTTCATAAACCGTGTCATAAATATTATAGACTTGGTGATTAACCGGAAGATAGTTTTCTTCACTATCTAGTAATTCAAGATTTGCTGTTAATTTAAGCACCTCTTGATATTCAGATTTAATAGCAATCTTTATTGGTTTTAAACACCGTTCGCAATTGGTAGAAATAAATCCATCTATTGCAAAGTCAATTTTTATAGTTGAATCACTTTTTTCACACTCAATATGTAAATTAATATCACAAGAGTCAAATAAGCTATTCTCCTTTAAGTGAAAGAACGTATCATTTAGTTTGTAGTTAAAACTGTCCTTCTCATTTTTAAATTTTATAAAGTCGATATTTAAATCTGACAGCTTCACCGCAAAAAGTCTGCAAAAGTAAGGATTAATTGGGAAAATAGTTCAAGAATTAATTTAAATCAGGAACTCCTATGCTAAATTTCTCTCTTCGATGATCTTTATATGGTAAAGGTGTGGTAGAACTATCATAAAACTTCAGTCTGTTACGATGAATTTTATTGATAAGATAAAGGGCTCCTACAAACGAAGAAATGCTGGCGATTCCTTTACCAGCAATATCGTAAGCAGTGCCGTGGTCTGGAGATGTTCTTACAATGGGCAAACCTGCTGTATAATTAATACCATTTGCAAAAGATGTTTGTTTGAAAGGTGTTAGCACTTGGTCATGGTACATCCCAATGACACCATCGAAATTCTTAACATTATTGGATCCAAAAAATCCGTCAGGTGAATATGGTCCAACAGCAATAACATCATTTTTGTTTAATGCTTCAATAACAGGCTTAATTAGATTAATTTCTTCTGAACCCATTAAGCCGTTGTCTCCGCCATGAGGATTGAGGCCTAGAACAGCAATCTTTGGCTTTTTTATACCAAAATCAGATTGCAAATGTGTATACATGGACTTTATACTCTCGGTTATCTTTTCACTTGTTAACGCTGAGCTTACTGAGTTTAAAGGAGTATGGCCGGTAACCATTGCAACTCGTAGGTCGTCATCTACCAAAATCATTTGAACATTTGACTCAAATTTTTGAGCAAAGTATTGGGTGTGCCCATTAAAGGGTAAACCAGCATCTGTGGTGCTCTTTTTGTCAATTGGGGCTGTTAAGATATTTTGAATTATTCCTTCCTTTACATCTTCAACAGCTAGCTCAAGAGCATCAAAGGCGAATTTTCCTGCTTCAATGCTTGGTTCTCCAGGAGTAATGTTTATTCTATCTTCGTTGCAAAAACGAAGGTTTACTGCTCCATCTTTCACATCCTCCTTTTTCTTTACGATATTAAAGGTTATGGGATTGATATTAAGAAGTTGAGCGTAATGTTTAAAAACATACGTGTTCCCGTAAACCACAGGTGTGCAGTAGTTTAAGACTAATTTGTTGGATAAAGTCTTTAGAATAAGCTCTGGACCTATTCCGTTATAATCACCAATAGTTATGCCTATTCTCAGTTTATCACTCATAGAATAGACAAAGGTATATTTTATTACTGATTAAGAAATAAGTTTTTGACGAAGCATAAACTCAAGCTGTTGGTTTGTTTGCACCAACTTATCTTTCATTTTGTCGTCAAGTTGTTTTTCTTGATTAGCGTAGTAAGAAGCCTCAATTGTTTGCGTTAAATCTTCTTTTACCCAAGGTTTGGTTAAGAAACGGAAAACTTCACAACGGTTAATTGCTTCAATAACAATGTTAATGTCGTTACATCCGGTAATTAATATCCTTCCAATAAGAGGATAGTCTCGTTTCAAAATTTCTAGTAAATCAACCCCTGATACTTCTGGCATCATATGGTCAGTAATTACAACATCAATTTTCGAAGATTTAATGATATCAAGTGCTTCAGATGCACTTTCTGCCAAATAAACGTTGAAAATTTTTCTAAAATTTGCTTTGAAAGCTGTGAGATTTTGTGCTTCGTCATCGACGTAAAGCACAGAAATGATTTTGTTCAATTCCATGGTTATCAATAAATAGTAGTTACACAAATATACACATAATGTTAATAACTGCAAAAATTATCCCAAAAAAAGGATGAAGTTTGTTGGATTACTATGGATTATAAACCGCTGTTTTTTAGGATATACAAGGATGAGGAACATGAGCAATATAGTGCTCTAGTGAAGGACAAGAATGCTCAGGTTTTTGATACCATTGACAATCAATTACTTGAATTTTTATTGTGTAGAAATCCAAGTCTATCTAAAGAAGAGGTAATAAAGAAGGGTTTAGTTGAGCAAAAACTAAAAGATTCTGGGTTAACCAAAAAGAAGTATGGTGTTTGGGTGTATTATTCCTGGAAGAATCAATTGATTCACATATTGGATGAGGAAGAGTTTATTGAAGTTCGAACAAATCGTAATAAATATAAGATTACGCAAGAAGAGCAGGATATTCTAAGTACAAAGAAAATTGGCATTGCTGGACTTTCAGTCGGAAGATCGGTTGCTCAGACCATTGCACTTGAACGAATTGCTGGGGAAATTCGATTAGCAGATTTTGATTCAATTGAGTTGTCTAATTTGAACAGAATAAATGCACCGCTAGTGGAAATGGGTCTTAACAAATCAGTTGCAGCAGCAAGGGAAATTGCGGAGATTGATCCGTATATTAAAGTGACTTGTTTCACAGAAGGGTTAAATAAGAAAAATTTAGAAAGCTTCTTTTCCAATGATGGTTTACTTGACTTGTTTATAGAAGAGTGCGATGATATTGCTATAAAAATTGATTCAAGATTAGTCGCTAAGGAATTTGGTGTTCCTGTTATTATGGAGACAAACGATAATTGCATTGTTGATATAGAGCGATTTGATACAGAACCAGATCGTGAAATTTTCCATGGGAGGTTGAATAAAGATTTATTACAGCACGCATATAAAGCAAATACAATTGAAGACAAAACAGAGATTTTATCTTCAATTCTAGAGGTATCTAAAATCTCTGATAGGATGAAACAATCTATTCCAGAGATTGGTAAATCAATAAGGTCATGGCCACAGACCAGCAGCGAGGTTATTTATGGCGGTGCAATATCTGCAGCAATTGCTAGAATGATTTTACTAAAAGAGCTAAATGAAAGCGATAGACTCTATTTAGGGTTAAGAAGATTTGTAGATTATCAGTTAATTCAAATTAATAAATGACGGAGTGTAATGTTCAAGGATTTTGGGCTGTCGATAACTTGAAATTGTGTGAAGAATTTACACTAGGTCATCGTAATGTTTTAAAAGAACATGGATATGAACATTTTAAAAGCAACCAAACAAGATGGCACAATGATACCGACACGTATGTAGTATTAGCAAAAATTGGAAACAAGCCTGTTGGAGGACTAAGGTTTGTTAAAAAGAGAAAAGACTTTCTTGTTCCTTTGGAAGAGGCAATTTTGCCATTGGATGACAGAATTCTCGAATATATGAAAAGTTTATTATCACTATCTCCTTTTGAAATTTGTGGTCTTTGGAATTCTAAGGATGTTGGAGGTATGAAATTAAGC
>JABDQY010000107.1 GCA_013042025.1 Bacteroidia bacterium | reverse complement strand
TTAGTGTTTCACCAAGAACTTTCTTGTGCTTACTTCACCGTTCATGTTAACAGTAATAAAGTATATACCTGTATTAAGGTCCGTTGTATTGAAGACAGCATTGCTCCCTCTTTGAACCGTTACACTTTCTATAATTCTACCATCCATAGCAACCATATCTACTTTAGCTGAATTGTATTTTCCTTCTTCATCTTGCTCTATGGTGTATCTTCCTTCTATGCTAATTGTAATATCATTGTTGGCAGGAATTGGGAAAATTCGAACTGCAGGCTCTTGTCTTCTGCTGATTGAAGCAATTTCACTATAGTCAAATTGTCCATCAAAATCCACTTGCTTAATTCGATACACAAGCTTCTCGTCGTTTGTTAAACTCAAATCATCAATAAAGTTGTAGTACTGAATCTCGTTTGTTGTACCTGCTCCGTTTACTTCACCAACGGTAATAAACTCGCCCGTCATCTCATCCATACGTTGTACTTCGAAATGACTATTATTCAATTCCATTGCGGTAGACCAATTCACTTGAGCATCAGAATAGGTAATTAACCTAGCACTAATTTCAATAAACTCAACCGGAACTGGACTCGTCCATGCTGATGTGAAAGTTGCAGGTGTTGGATCAGAAGTTCCAGCTGCATCTATCCAAGCATAGTTAAATTTACTATCAAAAGACCCTTCTCCCGTAAATTTAATTGCTAACTTAGAAATCACATATACCATAACCGTATCTCCAGAATATAACTCTTCACCTCCATTTAGATTACCATCACTATTCGCATCGTAAAACAATGTATTACCATTAAGTCCTGTTGTATCTTCAACAATAAAGCTTCCTCCTGCTCCGTAAGCCCCATCTTCAAAATCATTACCTGTAAGCGAACCCATACCATGAATAGACACTAACGTTCTCACTTCATTAATAACTGGCGATGTTGCTAAGAAAAAGTATTTATCGTCAGATTGAGGTGCTTTATTAATTCCAAAATTGGCATCTTCAATATTCATGGCAGTTACTGTAACAGTTATTTTTCCATCCGCATTCCCATCATGTCCTGAAGATGTTCCAAGATTTTCACCTACGAATACCCAATCACTTGGTAAACTTGGGTAATTTCCTGTAGAATTTACAGCTAATTGAGTTGAACTTAACATTACATTATACGTTCCAGCAACAACTACATTAAATGCATATGAACCATCTGTATCGATAGCTACCGATTCAACAATCGAATCACCACTATTTACCAAGTTTGAATACAACTGAGTTGTACCCGCTTTGCTTATTGGTGTTCCATCTATAGTGTTATTACCGTGCACCCCATTTGCATCGCTTAGAATATTTCCTTTTACTTTATAGTAGGTAACCGTATTGTGAAACGTATTACCCGCTGCAAATTCCAGGAAGTAATAAGCCCACCCTGTTGTACCATGACCTACAGCAATTTGAAAAGAACTCATAGTATCATAAAATACACGAATTCTATTTTCTGGTGCAGTAACAACAGTTGTATTTGCAGTCTTAGTAGAAACCCACTTGGTTAATCCAGTTGTATTGGATGTACTAAATGTTAAGTTGGTAGTTAATGAAAGTTCACTTGTTGCAAAACCTCCAAACTCTGTAAATTGATTACTGTTTGTAGAACCATTTCCATCCAAATCATATGAATTAACCAACACACTATCAATTGTTACATTGGTAGCACTATACGTGTTTGATGTAGAATTATAACTAAATGATCCATCACTTATAAACTGGAAACTAAACACAGCAGTTCCTCCAGAAGATGATAAATTTAAAAATGGAGAGAAAAATCGCTCCTTGTTGCTGCTGTAACCAGAACCCGTTGTGTCATTCTGATCTGCCGTTGATAGTCCACCTGAAGTTACACTATCCACAACAACATAACAATCAACTGATTCTCCTGATACTAAAGCAACATTCTCATAAAGAATGATATCTCCTTGATCGGTGCCATCGCTTCCAGAAGGATAATTGGTAATTGTAACTCCAGAACCGCCGAAGTTAACATCATTGTACTGAGCTGTTGCCTGGTTGGACAAAAACATCAGACTTAATACGGTAAATAAGCTGAATACAGCCACGGGGGTATATTTACGTGTCATAATCTATAATAATAAAGTTATCATAGAAGATACAACTAATGTGCCAAGTAGCACAAAACCCTTATATACGTGCGTTTCAGCCCATTTTTTAGGATTATAAATTTATGAATATATGTAGAATTATTCCCAAAATGAGTAATACCCATACCAATTCGGGAGTAGTAGTTTCACCTTTAAAGTTCTTCAAACTTCTTATCAAACAAACTTTATTATTATAGATAAGCGGTCGATTACTATAATCCAATTTATGTGCCACAACAAAACAAATACGTAACCTATTGACTTATAATTGATTGCAGCAATTAATTGCATCATGAGTAGTTGGCATAAATTCTTGTTTTGGGAATGCAATCCTAATATGGGGCCGCTTATGCCCCGTTTTACATAAAAAAGGGCTGTCGTTTAACAGCCCTTTCAATCTTGTTCTTCTCTATTATTTGCTTATTACAATTCTAGAAATGGTACTTTCAGCACCCTGAGTTACTCTTATGAAGTACACTCCACTTTGAAAATCTCTTATGTCGAATGTGCATTCAGACCTTTCAATGGTTAAATCCACTGCTTGCATTTCTCTTCCGTCTACAGAAAGCAATTGAACGGTTGCTT